>NZ_JADPKE010000066.1:0-77153 GCF_023073795.1 Bradyrhizobium sp. 159
TCACCCTGACACCACCATCTCCTTGCGCCTCAAGCTCAAGCGCGCCGGGTGGAACGATGCCTTTCTTTTTGAGCTCCTCGGCCACATGCGATAGCCCTGACCCTCAGGGGGAGGGTAGGAGGGGCAGTCGCGCGCTCCTTCGCTACTTTTGCGGCGGGCCGAGATCGAGCGGCGGCAAGTCGATCTGCGGCACTTCGATCTTGATCGTGCTGGGGTCGATGTTCGATTGCACGCCCTTGTAGTGCATCACCATCGAGGGGAACGCGATCACCAGACCTACCATGATCAACTGAATCACGACGAATGGCACCGCCCCCCAATAGATCTGGCCCGTGGTGACAGGCTCCATTCGCTTGCCGGTGACGCGATCAGTATATCGATCCTTCGGGGCGACCGATCGCAGATAGAACAGCGCAAAGCCGAATGGCGGATGCATGAACGAGGTCTGCATGTTGACGCCGAGGATGACGCCGAACCAGATCAGGTCGATGCCGAGATGCTCGGCGGCAGGTCCGAGCAGCGGGATCACGATGAAGGCCAGCTCGAAGAAGTCGAGGAAGAAGGCCAGCACGAACACGAACGCGTTGACGAAGATCAGGAAGCCGACCGGGCCGCCGGGCAGGGAGGTGAGCAGGTGCTCGACCCAGACATGCCCGTTGACGCCGTAGAAGGTGAGCGAGAACACGCGGGCGCCGACCAGGATGAACACAACAAAAGCCGACAGCTTGGCGGTCGATTCCGTGGCCTGCCGGATCAGGTCCCAGCTCAGCCGCCGCTTTGCGGCACCGAGGATGAGGGCGCCGGCGGCACCCATCGCGCCGCCTTCGGTCGGCGTCGCGATGCCGATGAAGATCGTACCCAGCACCAGGAAGATCAGGAACAGGGGCGGCACCATGACGAAGGTGGTCTGCTGCGCCATCTTCGAGAGGAAACGGAAGCCGGTGAGCTTGTCGATAACCCAGTTCAGCACGGCGACGACGAAGGCGAAGATGATACCGTAGAACATGCTCAGCACGACGTAGTCGGCGCCATGCGTGCTCGAACTGCGCATCATGAACCATCCGAACACACAGCTCGCGAGGAACAGCATGCCGAGCGAGACCAGGCCGCGGCTGCCGTCCTCCTCGCGGAAACCGATGGCCTCCTTCGGCAGGCCCGGCACGGCCTTCGGGAAGATCATGCTGACGAGGAAGGCATAACCGGCGTAGAGGGCGGCGAGCACGAGGCCCGGGATGAAGGCGCCTTCGTACATGTCGCCGACGGACTTGCCGAGCTGGTCGGCCATCACGATCAGGACGAGCGAGGGCGGAATGATCTGCGCGAGCGTGCCGGACGCGGCGATGACGCCGGTCGCTACCCGGCGGTCATAGCCGTAGCGCAGCATGATCGGCAGCGAAATCAGCCCCATCGAAATCACCGAGGCGGCAACCACGCCCGTCGTCGCGGCCAAGAGCGCACCGACGAACACCACCGCGTAAGCAAGTCCGCCGCGGATGGTGCCGAACAATTGGCCGATGGTGTCGAGCAGGTCCTCGGCCATGCCCGATCGCTCCAGCACCAGCCCCATGAAGGTGAAGAAGGGAATGGCGAGCAGCGTGTCGTTGTTCATCACGCCGTAGACCCGCTCCGGAAGGGCCTGGAGGAAGTCGGGGTGGAATTGGCCGAGCTGGACGCCGATGATGGCGTAGAACAGGCCGACGGCGCCGAGCGAGAATGCCGCGGGATAGCCGAGCAGCAGCACGACAACCAGCGACGCGAACATGATGGGCGCCATATTGGCGATGATAAACGCGGTCATGATTTCCCCTAAACCGTCGCCAACGGCTACTTCTTCTCGATCGCTTCGACGAGATGCTCGACTTCTGCCTCGAGCGCCGACACTTGGGATTCATGCGGATCGGGCATCAGTCCGCGCATGACTGCCATCCGCTTGATCAGCTCGGAGATACCTTGCACGAGCAGGAGAGCGAACCCGATCATGATCAGGGCTTTGGCAGGCCATTGCGGCAGGCCGCCGGCATTGCCGGATTGCTCGTTGATGTGGAAGGAGCGCTGGAAGAACGGCACGCCGGTGATGATCATCACGACGCACAGCGGAATGAGGAAGAACAAGTGACCGATCACGTCGATCACGTTGCGGGCCGTCTTCGGCAGTGCGTTGTTCACGATATCGATGCGGATGTGCTCGTTGTCGAGCAGCGTCCATGACGAGCAGAGCAGGAAGACGATGCTGAACAGCACCCATTGCAGCTCGAGCCACGAATTGGAGGACGTATCGAAGGTCTTGCGGATGACGGCGTTGACCGCCGAGATGATGACTGCGAGCACGATCAGCCATGCCAGGCGTTTGCCCGTCCAGCGCGTGAACGCGTCAATCCTGCTGCTCAACTTTAGGAGCGCTTGCAACGATAGGTCCTCCCCCGATTGTGCCCCCGGCCGTCTTGACTGCGCCGAGTTGGCGCGTGGCTTGTCTCGCCGCGCAGGCATGAGGCAGCCGCACCAAACCAGCGGGCGTGCCGCCAGTCAATTGGAAGTTTGTTGATAGTTAAGGGGAAATAATACCCGCGAGCAGGTTAAGGGCTACCCGCCGGTGACGCTCATATGCCTGGAGACGCTGGGACGGTTGTGGCGGCGGTCGATAATGAAATCGTGGCCCTTGGGCTTGAGCCCAATGGCACGATCGATCGCATCCGCAAGCAGCACATCCTCGTTCGATGCACGCAGAGGTTTACGCAAATCGGAAGCATCCTCGTGGCCAAGGCAGGTGTGCAGCGTTCCGGTGCAGGTGATGCGCACCCGGTTGCAGGATTCGCAGAAATTATGGGTCATTGGTGTGATGAAGCCGAGCTTGCCGCCGGTCTCGGCGACGTTGACATAGCGCGCGGGTCCGCCCGTGCTCTCGGCTAGGTCTGTCAGCGTGAATTGCTGGGCGAGACGCGCGCGCACCAGGGACAGCGGCAGATATTGGTCGATCCGGCCCGAGCCGATCTCGCCCATCGGCATGACCTCGATCAGCGTCAGGCCCATGCCCTTGCCATGGGCCCAGCGCATCAGCTCGGGGAGCTCGTCCTCGTTGAGGTTCTTCAGGGCCACCGCGTTGATCTTCACGCTGAGCCCTGCGGCGCGGGCGGCTTCGATGCCTTCCAGAACCTTGTCGATCTCGCCCCAACGGGTGATCTCGCGAAACTTCCGGGGATCGAGCGTGTCGAGCGAGACGTTGATGCGGCGGACGCCGCAATCGGCGAGCTCCCGCGCATGCTTCGCAAGCTGGGTGCCGTTGGTGGTCAGCGTCAGCTCATTCAAGGCGCCGCTGGAAAGATGCCGCGACAACGAGCGCACCAGCATCATCACGTTGCGGCGGACCAAGGGCTCGCCCCCGGTGAGCCGCAGCTTCTTCACGCCCTTTGCGATGAAGGCCGAGCAGAGCCGGTCGAGTTCCTCCAGCGTCAGCAGGTCAGCCTTGGGCAGGAACGTCATGTCCTCTGACATGCAATAGAAGCAGCGCAAATCGCAACGGTCGGTCACGGACACGCGCAAATAGCTGATGGTCCGCCCGAACGGATCGGTCATGGGGCTCGACAGCGCGGCGAGGGGACTCGCTGTAGCGAGGGGGCTCGCGGAAGATCCGTTCATACGGGAAGCCTTGTACTTCGGGCAGCTTGCGCACCGACGCTTCAGCGGTGCTCTGGAAGCAATCTAAGCATCGGAGAGGCAAAGGACAATCGGGTCGATAGGTCAGCGCCTCCCGCGCTTGGCTCGGGGGACGCGGCCCGCGCGGCGTCCGCCGGGCTGCGGCTGCCGCAGGTTTCGGCTTCTTGGGCCGCTGCGGCTTACGGACCGGTTTGGGCGGAGTGGCCGATTGAAGCTCTGCAAATCCCGGATTTGGCGCGGTGATGGAGGCCACCTTCTGCGACCAACCGCTACATCGCCCAGCCGGACCTAAGGCGTGCCGCTTGGGCAGGCAACCACGGCTGCGCATCGATCACGCAGAATTGCAAGGAATAACTCAGATTTATCAGGGGTTTGCTGGAGCCTGGGCGGTCATCAGGCTGCGCGCTGCGGCGGGCAGGTCACGCATGTGATGGATCAGCCGGTCCGGCTTCAGTTCGGCGATCGGCACGTCCGTATAGCCGAAGCTGACCCCGATCACGGGCACCCCGGCCCGGCGGGCCACGCCAACGTCGGTTCCGGCATCACCGACCATGATGGAGGCTTTGACCTCCCCGCCGGCGCGCGCCACGGTCTCGCGGAAAATGGTCGGGTCCGGCTTCTGGACGCCGAACGTGTCCGCGCCGCAGATCGCCGCGAAGCGGCGGCTGAGGTCGAGCTGGTCCAAAAGCCGCTTCGACAGCCATTCCAGCTTGTTGGTGCAGACCGCGAGGCGGTGGCCTTGGGCGGCAAAATGGTCGAGCGCGGCCTCGAGCCCCTCGAAGGGGCGGGATTCCACCGCGATATGATCGGCGTAATAGGCGATGAAATCCGCCGTCATCCGGTCCATGTCGGCAGTGGTGACGGTGCGCCCCTCGGCCTCCAGGCCCCGCTCGATCAGTTTGCGGGCCCCGGCGCCGATCATGTTCCGGGCCGAGGCCATCGGCACCGGCGGCAGCCCTTCGCGGTCGAGCACGTGATTCAGCGCGGTGATCAGGTCGGGCGCCGTATCCACAAGCGTGCCGTCGAGATCGAAGACGATGGTGTGAGGGAAGGTCATGGGCGAAGCGCTACCGGCCCGGTCGTATCGAAGCAAGGGGCGGGACCATAAGATCCGCTTATAGACCTGATCCCAGACCCTGTTCTCCGGGAAAAAACGAGGCTACATAGGCCGCCGCAACCGGCCACACCCGGCGGCACATTCTCGATTCAAGGCGGGCGCAAACGTGAACATGGACCAGTTGAAGCGGCAAGCGGCCGCGCGCGCCCTCGAGGAGGTGCGTGACGGCATGCAACTCGGGCTCGGCACCGGCTCGACCGCAAAACATTTCGTCGAGCTGCTCGGCGAGCGCGTCGCCGCCGGGCTCAAGGTGATCGGCGTACCGACCTCGGAAGCGACCCGCTCGGACGCCGAGCGTTGCGGCGTGCCACTGACCACGCTGGACGAGATCGACCATCTCGACATCACCGTCGACGGCGCCGACGAGATCGATCCCGAGCTCAACCTCATCAAGGGCGGCGGCGGGGCGCTGCTGCGCGAGAAGATCGTGGCGGCTGCGTCGGATCGCATGATCGTGATTGCCGACGAGAGCAAATGGGTGCCGACGCTCGGACGCTTTCCGCTGCCGGTCGAGGTCATCCCGTTCGGGCTTGGGGCAACGCGTCGCGCGATCGAGATTGCATTTGCCGAATGCGGCGTTTCCGGGCAGATGGCGGTCCGCAAGGCCAAAGACGGCCACGTTTTCGTCACCGATGGCGGCCACTGGATCGTCGATGCCCAGCTCGGACGTATTGTGGATCCATCCGGCCTCGCCAACGCGTTGAGCGCGATTCCGGGCGTGGTCGAGCATGGGTTGTTCATCGGCTTGGCCGGCTCGGCCGTTTTGGCGGGCGGCGAGGGAATCCGCGTGATTGAACGGCGCAAGCCGAAAGGAGACTTGGAATGAAGATCGTGTTGAAATTCTTGCCGGCTGCGACCCTCGCTGTGGGACTGGCGCTTTCGGCCGCCCCGGCAATGGCCCAGCAGGCCGCGCCCAAGGCCGCCGCGCCGGCCCAGCCGAAAGCCTCACCTGCGGCGATTGCGGCGGCCAAGGAGATTTTGCAGATCAAGAACGCGACTGCGATGTACAGCGGCGCCGTGCCCGGCCTCGTCGAGAAGACCAAGATCGCGCTGATCCAGCAGAATCTCAACTACCAGAAGGACCTCAACGAGGTCGCGCCGATCGTCGCCCAGCAGCTCAACGGCCGCCAGAACGAAATCGGCGAAGGCATGGCGCAGATCTATGCCAGCGAATTTACCGAGCAGGAGCTCAAGGACCTCGTCACCTTCTACAGGTCGCCGCTCGGCAAGAAGCTGATCGAGGCCGAGCCGCGCGCCATCGGCCTCAGCATGGCCTTCATGAACTCCTGGGCCCAGAACTTCTCCGAGACCGTGATGGGAGCCTTCCGCGCCGAGATGCGCAAGCGTGGCAAGGAGATCTGAGCGCACCTATCTGATAGGAGTCCTAAAGCGCGTCATCGCGCTCTGGGTTGTTATTTGAGCAAGATCTTTTTCGGAAAACCGCTCCACACTTTCCCGGATCATGCTCTGAAAGAGGTCGGAGTGGACAATGGCTGAATTCGACGTCGACCTCTTTGTCATCGGTGGCGGCTCGGGCGGCGTGCGGGCCGCCCGCATCGCGGCTGGTTACGGCGCCCGCGTGATGATCGCGGAAGAGTACCGCATGGGCGGCACCTGCGTGATCCGCGGCTGCGTGCCGAAGAAGCTGTTCGTGATCGGCTCGCATTTTCGTCATGAGCTCGAGGACGCCGCCGGCTTCGGCTGGACAGTCCCGCCAGCCACCTTCGACTGGCCGACGCTGATCGCCAACAAGGACAAGGAGATTGCGCGGCTCGAGGCGGCCTACACGGCCAATGTCGAGAAGTCGGGTGCGCAGATCGTCAAGAGCCGGGCGGTGATCGAGGATGAGCACACTGTCCGTCTGCTCGAGAACGACCGCAAGATCACGGCGAAGTACATCCTGATCGCCACCGGCGGGGCGCCAAACCATGGCGCGGCGATTCCCGGCATCGAGCACGTGATCTCCTCCAACGAGGCTTTCCATCTGAAAAAGTTGCCGAAGCGGATCGTGATTCAGGGCGGCGGCTACATCGCGCTGGAATTCGCCGGGATCTTCGCCGGCTTCGGCTCGGACGTCACGGTGATCTATCGCGGCGACAACATCCTTCGCGGTTTTGACGAGGATGTTCGGACCCACGTTCGCGCCGAGATGGAGAAGCAGGGCATCACCATCCTCACCGGCTGCACCGTGACCAAGGTCGATCGGCACGGCGAGGAGTTCACCACGCATCTGTCGAACGGGTCGAGCCTCGCCTCCGATCAGGTCATGTTCGCGATCGGCCGCCATCCTGCGGTGGCCAATCTCGGCCTTGAGAACGCCGGCGTCGCCATTAATCCGAGCAATGGCGGCATAGCGGTGGATGGTTTCTCGAAGAGCTCGGTCGACAGCATCTATGCGATCGGCGACGTCACCCACCGCTTCAACCTGACGCCGGTAGCGATCCGCGAAGGCCACGCCTTTGCCGACACCGTGTTCGGCAAGCGCGAGGTCAGGGTCGATCATGCCAACATCCCGACCGCCGTGTTCTCGCAGCCGGAGGTCGGCACCGTCGGCCTCACCGAGACGGAGGCACGGGCGCAGTACAGCCACGTCGATATCTACAAGACGACGTTCCGCCCCATCAAGGCGACGATGTCGGGCCGCGACACCCGCATGCTGATGAAGCTCGTCGTCGACGGGGCGACCGAGCGCGTGCTGGGCTGCCACATCGTCGGCGATGCCGCCGCCGAGATTATCCAGGCGGTCGCGATCGCTGTGAAGATGAAGGCGACCAAGGCCGATTTCGATGCGACGATCGCGCTGCACCCGACCGCGGCCGAAGAGCTCGTTACCATGCGCACGCCGAGCGCACGCCACGTGCGCCAGGCGGCGGAGTAGCCTTTCGACTGTGAGGTCTCGGCCTGTGAGGCCTTGACGTTATGTTCATGTTTTGTTCTTATGCTGCGATCGTCAGGGAGGCAGCCATGGACAACCGTATCAACGAAATCCGCAGAACCATACGAGCGCTCCGGGTCAGCATGCTCGAGGCCGAGTCCATCATGCGTGAGCAGGTCAATCGGGACGAGGACTGCAGCTTCGTCGCGCAGGAAATCCTCAAGATGCGTTCGGTCATGAGCCTGCTCGTCAAGGAGCGTGCAACGCTCGGCGATGACGAGCCGATCCTCGTCAACTGCCTCTATCTCCGGCGACGCCGGCAGCCGCGAAAATCATCGGCTGATCGCCTCCCGGAGCCGGCAATATTCCACCGCAACGCGTGGCGGCGAGGATCTGACCGGAACGGGGCGACCGCTCATTCGAGCGACTGACGGGCAGCCCGCTCAGGCTTGCCGGACGGGCTGTCCGCCCACTTCGCCATGTCCGTCGTTCGCACGTCGATGCCTTCGCACCAGAGGCAGCTGAGCTCCGCGCGGCCCTTGGCCGAAAGCATCGGGACAAGTCCATGGCCGCAGCCGGGGCAAGACGTGACGCGATTCATGCGTTCCTCCGATGCCCGAATTCAAGACGACATTTCGTTGCCGAAGCTTGCCCGGGCGTTATGACGGAGCAGGAACGCTGCCAGTCGGAGCGCTCGTCCCTGAGATGGTCGAGGCTGCGATCCAGCGCGAAACTGCCCCGATGTCCTCGGCATGTTCGCGATAGGCGCGAAGCTGGAATTCTGAGGAGCTGCCGCGCGCAACGATGGTCCGACAGTGCTCGACCTCGGCGGCGCAGTTCAGTGCCGCTGCGTCCCCAGCGATGTCGTCGATCACGCGGGAGAGCAGCTCCGAGATCGTGACGGGCCCGTCCTTCGAGGCGAAGATGCAATCGGTGCCGTAGCGCTGGGCGCGCCATTTGTTTTCGACCGCAATCGCGCGTTCGACCGCGGTGACCTCCTTCGACAGGTGGGGCCGCAGGTAGAGGTGCCGTGTCAGGCAGCGATAGAGCGAGGCGATCGCGACGGCGTCGTCGATGAAGGTGCAGGTGTCGGGCGCGCGCAGCTCGAGGGTCGGGTGTCGCATCGAAGGTCGCATCGCCCACCAGATGTGGCTCTCGTCGGGAATCACGCCCGAGCGCTGCAACGCGCCGACATAGTCGTCGAAGTCCTGCTTGCTTTCGAACAGTTCGGGCAGGCCGGTGCGCGGCAGCTCGGAGTAGGCGGCGAGCCGGTAGCCCTTTAGTCCGGTCTTGTGCGAATTCCAGAATGGGGACGAGGCGGAGAGCGCGATGAACAGCGGCAGATGCGGCAGCATCGCCCGCATCACCGCCATGCGCTTCTCGGGATCTGGCAGCTGGACGTGCACATGCATGCCGCACATCATGTTGCGGTGGCCGATGCTGCGCAAATCCTCGATCATCTCCTCGTAGCGCGGTTTCGGGCTGGGCTGCGACATGCGCCAGACCGCGGTCGGATGCGTGCCGCAGGCCATGATCACGAAGCCGTATTGCGCGGCGACGTTTGCGACCTCGCGGCGCAGGAAGCGGAGCTCTTCGCGCGCGTCATTGACCTCGACGTGAATGTTGGTCGCGACCTCGAGTTGGGATTGCAGCATTTCCCGCATCGCCTGGCCGCCGGTCGACCAATTCGCCGATTCGAACAGCTCGTTGGGAGTCTCGATCGCGACTTCCAGGCTGCGACGATCGGCGAGGAAATATTCCTCCTCGATGCCGAACGAATATTCCGCCGCCTTGCCGCCTCTGCCGGCGGAGCGAATGACGAAGTGCTGCCTGTCGTCGGACGGATCAAGCCGCAGCAGTTTCAAAACGTCTGAAGCAAATGTCATTGTCCCACCCGGCCGAGGTATTTACCTGCCGGCAACAATTCTTCTGGATGGAACGGGTTCCGCGTCGCACTCACCCGTAATTGCAAGAGTGAACGGAACAATCTTCACGCTTTCGGACGCGCGCGCGATCAGCGTGTGATTCGGCGGCACTTCGGCCCAATCCTCGTCCTTGTCGAACGGCTCGGACACGACGACGACCTGGCCGCCGGCCTCGCGGAAATACAGCGTGTTCGCGGCATCGTTGACCGCAACGCGGAACGCGTAGAGATCGTGGCCGTTGGCGATCGCGCTCGTGAAGCGCAGCCGTTCGCGTAGCTGGCCTTCGTTGACGAGACTGACGAGGGCTTGCAGCACGCGGTGCGTTGCGCCGAGCGGATCGCTATCCAGACCCGCGCCCATCATGGCGAGGAATACGGCTTCCGAATCGGTGGTGCCCAGCCGCGATGGGTAATAAGGATCGGGGATCAACGCCTCGACCCTGCGCCGCAGCCGATTCCAGCTCCCGACGAATCCATTGTGCATGAACATCCATTGGCCGCAGGCGAAGGGATGGCAATTCTGCCGTGTCACCGCCGTGCCGGTGGCCGCGCGCACGTGCGCGAAGAACAAATGCGAGCGCAGATGGCGGCAGAGATAGCGCAGGTTCTCGTCCGACCAGGCCGGGCGCGTCTCGCGATAAAGGCCTGGCTCCGGATGCTCGCCGTACCAGCCGAGGCCAAAGCCGTCACCGTTCGAACCCGCCGTCGACTGAAGCGAGCGGATGCTCTGCGCGACCAGCGAATGCTCGGGCTCGGTGACGTAGGGCTCGAAGGACGTCGTCTCGCCCCGGTATGCGATCCAGCGGCACATGAGGGATCCTCTCGGGGATGTGTCTTGAGCTGCACCAACAGTTCTGACTCCCTCATGGTTCCCGGTGATGCCGGGAGCGCGACCAAGGCCGGCTTCGTTGCTAGGATGCGAGAAAATCGAGATGGAGATCGAGATGAATGATCGAGCCAAGCTAGCCGCGCTCAAGCGCCATTGGGATGCTTCGGACGCGAGCAATTTCGAGGCGGAGCATGACATTTACTGCGAGGATGCCGTGCTCGACTATCCGCAGTCCGGCGAGCGCATCCGCGGTCGTAGGAACATTCAGGAGAGTCGATCCGCGCAGCCGAACAGGAAGCGATTCACGGTCCGGCGGATTGCCGGTGGAGGCGATTTCTGGGTGAGCGAATTCGTCCTGAGCTATGATGGGGTGCCGTCCTACGTCGTGAGTATCATGGAATTCCGCGAAGGCCTGGTGGCGCACGAAACGCAGTATTTCGGTGACAGGTTCGAGCCGTCGCCCTCGCGTGCGCATCTCGTCGAGCGGGGAGGATGAGGAGCACTTGGCCAGGGGCATCCATTCATGCTGGCTCGCGATGCAACGAGCGCCAACCCGACACCATCGCCCTGAGGTGTGTGACCGCGCGGCGCATGGCGTCACTTGGCGAGCCACGAAAGATCGACTCCAGCCCGCTTCCATGGCCATATGGAACCCAATGCGGCGGCTAGTCGCAGCCGTATCGCCTTGATTCCGACAGCCCCGTCTTTATCTCTGAGAGGAACAAGAATCCGGGCCCCTCTGGCGAGGACGCCGACAATGTCGGCAAACCTCGTGATGTCGGATGACCTGTCCCGCGCGAATGCGATGGATCGGCCGATCGTCGGGCCTTCTTCGGTTCTCTCCGACCAGTCGTTCCATCGCAGCTCCGTGCGGCCATTTCGCAAGCTTAGGGAGCAACGATGTCTGACGCCAAGCATTCAAATCCGATCGAGATCGAGATCGCCGATCCGTCCAGCCTGAACGAGCAGGCTGCGGCGGCGCTGGTCATTGCCGGCGCGCTCGTCGCCGTGGCCGACCGGCGCGTTTCGCCGGTCGAGCGCGACGAGGTGATCCGCTTCATTCGCGATCGCGGATTGGCGCCTCATATCGAGGACGAAAGGCTATTTGGGATGTTCGACACACTCGCCGAGCGACTCGAGGAGCCGGATTTTGCAAACGTCGTGATCGATACGCTGCGGCCGGTCTCGGACATGCCGCTGTCGTCGCATCTGATGGAGTTGTCGGAGCGCGTCGCCGCTGCCGACGAGGACGTGCATCCGCATGAGGTGCAGGCGATCAAGCTGTTGCGCCTGCTGACGCTGGCCCTGCCGCGTGCAAAGCAGGTCGCACCGGGTGCTGCGCGCGCCCAACAGCCCGTGGCGGCAGAGGAGTGAGCATGAGCGCAGCTTCGGACGAGCCTACGAATGGGGCCACGGGCCCCGCCAGCCAGTTGGCCGGCGGCGACCCGCGTCTCGACAAGCTCGTCCATCGCTTGCCGCCGCGCATGGGCGACGCCGTCACCTATCTGCTCAAGCCGTCCAGCCGCTGGATCAGGATTCCCTCGGGCCTGCTGCTCATCGTCGGCGGCGTGCTCTCCTTTCTGCCGGTGCTCGGCGTCTGGATGCTGCCGCTCGGTCTTGCATTGCTGGCGGAAGACGTGCCGCTGCTGCGCTCCTCGCGCGCCAAGGTCCTGGATTGGGTTGAACGGAAGAAACCGCACTGGCTCGATCCGTCTGCACCGAAAAACGATCAATCATGACAGAATTCATCACCGCCGATGCTCTGACCGCGCTGTTTCAGGTCATCCTGATCGACCTCGTGCTGGCCGGAGACAACGCCGTCGTCATCGGCCTTGCCGCGGCGGGACTGCCGGCCGAGCAGCGCCGGCGCGCCATCGTCGTCGGCATTGTCGCCGCCACGGCGCTCCGCATCGTCTTCGCCGGCGTTGCGACCCAGCTCCTGCAGGTGATCGGCCTCCTGCTCGCCGGCGGCGTGCTGTTGCTGTGGGTCTGCTGGAAGATGTGGCGCGAGCTGCGCGAGCAGTCCGCGCATTCGCGCCAGCTCGCGTTCGAGTATGGCGGCGGCGCGGGTGCTGCGCCGGCGCAGCGAAAGACCTTTGGTCAGGCGGCCTTGCAGATCGTCGCCGCCGACGTCTCGATGTCGCTCGACAACGTGCTCGCGGTTGCGGGCGCCGCGCGCGAGCATCCCTACATCCTTGCCTTCGGTCTGCTATTGTCGGTGGCGATGATGGGCGTTGCGGCCGACCTGCTCGGCCGCGTGCTGCAGAAGCAGCGCTGGATCGCCTATGTCGGTCTCGCCATCATCGTTTACGTCGCCTTCGAGATGATCTATCGGGGCTCGCTCGAGCTCGCGCCTGTCATCGCGAGTCTGTGAGGCGCTTCCTATTTGCAATCCGGAGTGATCAATGACGTCTGAACCGAAAGCACCTTCGGCGCATGCCGCGGAGGGGCCGCAGATCGGCCCGTTTGCGCAGCTCATCTTTGGTTCGCGCTGGCTGCAAGTGCCGCTCTATGTCGGCCTGATCATCGCGCAGGGCGTTTATGTGCTGCTGTTCCTCAAAGAGCTCTGGCACCTGGTCTTGCACTCGTTCGACGCCAGCGAGCAGCAGATCATGCTGGTCGTGCTCGGGCTGATCGACGTCGTCATGATCTCGAACCTGCTGGTGATGGTGATTGTCGGCGGCTATGAGACCTTCGTCTCCCGCCTGAACCTGACCGGGCATCCCGACGAGCCGGAATGGCTCAGTCACGTCAATGCCAGCGTGCTCAAGATCAAGCTGGCGATGGCGATCATCGGCATCTCCTCGATCTCTCTGCTCAGGACCTTCATCGAGGCGGGCAATCTCGGCACGACGCGCAGCAATTTCACCGAGAGCGGCGTGATGTGGCAGGTGCTGATCCACCTGACCTTCATCATCTCGGCGATCGGCATCGCTTGGGTCGATCGCCTCAGCGAGAGCGGCCATCGCAAGGAGGCAAGCCACGGCTGACGAATCCGGCCGTCCGATACCTCCCGAGCGGCCAAGCCTGGGCCCGCCTGGTCGCTTGGTCGGGCGGGCTCCCTTTTCCGGATCGATAAAATTGCCTGCAATCCGCACAGTAGCGGCAAACCCTGCGAACAAGAAGCGCGCGGCTTTAAACCTCGACTTTGGAACCAGCGTGCATCCTCCCGGCAAAAGGGCAGGGCATCCTCATGTCTATTCTCAGGGAGATCGTCGCCGCAGTCGCAGGAGTGTACGCGCTCCTGTTTCTCTGCGACGCATTGTTCGGGGTCGGCGAGGCACGCTTCGACGAGGCCTATTTCCGCACCAGTTTCTACGCGCCGCGGCCGAAGGAATTTCGCTTTGCGAGCGATACGCCGCCGGCGGTGCGAGTTAGCGACGCATTTGCGCAATTCGCGCCGGGCGAAGCCAGGCTGAACAGGCGTTACTCGTCTCTGACGACGATCATTCGCTGACGTCATTCCCCCTAGGTCTGGGTCCATTCCGCGACGCCGCCCCACCTTGTATCGCGGTGATCGGGGCGGTGGCGCCGACGTCGAATGGCTTGACCGTCAACACCTCCGGTTTGATCGCCGACCGTTTCCCAACAATTGCGAATTTGACTTTGGCCGCAAGGGTTTGCAATGCGGAATGGATTTACAACTGGCGGGACGGGGCCAGCCTGTGTATAAGGCGGCCCTCGCAACCCACAGATCAGGTTGCGCTTTTTGCTTCACGGAGAGATTGCGATGTCCGAGCGGTGGACGCCCGAGTCCTGGCGCAGCAAGCCGGTGCTACAGGTGCCCGACTATCCCGACGCCAAGGCCTTGGCCGACGTCGAGGCGCAGCTTGCGACCTTTCCGCCGCTGGTGTTTGCCGGCGAAGCGCGCAATCTGAAGAAGGCGTTGGCACGGGTTGCGGCCGGCGAGGCCTTCCTGCTCCAGGGCGGCGACTGCGCTGAGAGCTTTGCCGAGCACGGCGCCAACAACATCCGCGACTTCTTCCGCGTGCTGCTCCAGATGGCGGTGGTGCTTACTTACGCCGGCGCCGTCCCCGTGGTGAAAGTCGGCCGCATCGCCGGCCAGTTCGCCAAGCCGCGGTCGTCGCCGACCGAAAAGGTGAACGGTGTCGAGCTCCCGAGCTATCGCGGCGACATCGTCAACGACATCGCCTTCACCAAGGAAGCGCGCGTGCCGGATCCGCAGCGCCAGCTGATGGCCTACCGCCAGTCGGCCGCGACGCTGAACCTGCTCCGCGCCTTCGCCACCGGCGGCTTCGCCAATCTCGGCAGCGTGCATCAATGGATGCTCGGCTTCCTGAAGGATAGCCCGCAGTCCCGCCGCTACAAGGAATTGGCCGACCGCATCTCGGACGCGCTCAACTTCATGCGCGCCTGCGGCCTCGATCTCGAAAGTCATCCCGAGCTGCGCGCCACGGATTTCTACACCAGCCACGAGGCGCTGCTGCTCGGCTACGAGCAGGCCCTGACCCGCGTCGATTCCACCACCGGCGACTGGTACGCGACCTCGGGCCACATGATCTGGATCGGTGACCGCACCCGCCAGCTCGATCATGGCCATATCGAATATTTCCGCGGCATCAAGAACCCGATCGGGCTCAAATGCGGCCCGTCACTTAAGCCCGACGAACTGCTGAAGCTGATCGACGTGCTCAACCCCGACAACGAGCCGGGCCGGCTGACGCTTATCGGCCGCTTCGGCTCCGACAAGATCGGTGAGCATCTGCCCAACATGATCCGCGCCGTGCAGCGCGAGGGCCGGGTGGTGGTCTGGTCCTGTGATCCCATGCACGGCAACACCATCACCTCGACTTCGGGCTACAAGACCCGCCCCTTCGACCGCATCCTGTCCGAGGTGAAGTCGTTCTTCGCGGTCCACGCCGCGGAAGGCACCCATGCCGGCGGCGTGCACCTGGAGATGACGGGCCAGGACGTCACCGAATGCCTCGGCGGCGCCCGCGCCATCACCGACGAGGATCTCAACGACCGCTACCACACGGTCTGCGATCCCCGTCTCAATGCTGAGCAATCCATCGACATGGCTTTCCTGATTGCCGAGCTGCTGAAGCAGGAACGCGCCGGCAAAGCCAGGCCGATGCCGGCCGCA
The DNA here is from genome assembly GCF_023073795.1 of Bradyrhizobium sp. 159. NCBI lineage: Bacteria > Pseudomonadati > Pseudomonadota > Alphaproteobacteria > Hyphomicrobiales > Nitrobacteraceae > Bradyrhizobium > Bradyrhizobium sp. 159. The sequence continues at coordinate 15,504 of NZ_JADPKE010000066.1, forward strand.
GCGGGGCTCTAGAACCTTGCTGCGAATTTGGAAGGCCACGATCAATTCCCGGAACGGTCTGGCCTTTGCGTTCCGCTCGGAGCAGGCCGTCCGCGAGGAGATCTTTGTGCTCCTCCTGTCGCTGCCGCTGGCCTGGTTCATCGGCGCGACCGCGATGCGCGCGGTCGAGCTGGTCTGTGCAGTCGCCTTCGTGCTGGTGGTCGAGCTGCTCAACACCGCGATCGAAAAACTCGCCGACCGCCTGACCATGGACCACGACAAGCAGATCGGCCGGGTCAAGGACATGGGCTCGGCCGCGGTCGGCGTTGCGCTGCTGATGGCTGGCGCGTTCTGGATCTTTGCGCTCATCGAGCGATTGGGTTTCGTCTAGCGAGGATCGAACAAGGGCGGTCCATGACCGAACGTCTCAACGCATTCGCGGTCACGCTCGCCCAGCTCAATCCGACCGTGGGCGACATCGAGGGCAATGCTGCGAAGGCACGCTCGGCGCGCGCGCGAGCCGCCGCCGACGGTGCCGATCTCGTGCTGTTTCCGGAATTGTTCATCGCCGGCTATCCTCCGGAGGACCTGGTGCAGAAGCCGGCGTTCCAGGCTGCCTGCCGCGCCGCGATCGAAGGCCTCGCGCGCGAGACCGCGGACGGTGGTCCGGCGATGCTGGTCGGCACGCCCTGGGTCGAGGAGGGCAGGCTTTACAATGCCTGTGCGCTGCTCGATGGCGGCCGTGTCTCCGGCTTACGCTTCAAATGCAATCTGCCGAACTACGGCGTGTTCGACGAGAGGCGACTGTTTGCGCGCGGACCCGCAGCAGGACCCGTGACCGTGCGTGGCGTGCGCATCGGGGTGCCGATCTGCGAGGACATCTGGCTGGAAGAGTCCGAGGACTACGAAAACGTGATCGAGACGCTGGCGGAGACTGGCGCCGAGATCATCCTGGTGCCGAACGGCTCGCCTTACGCCCGCGACAAGAACGACGTTCGTCTGTCGGTCGCCGTGGCGCGCGTCACCGAAAGCGGCCTGCCGCTGGTCTATCTCAATCAGGTCTGTGGCCAGGACGAGCTCGTGTTCGACGGAGCGTCCTTCGTGCTCAATGGCGACCTCTCGCTTGCGGCGCAATTACCGGCGTTCGAGGAGAGCGTGGTCACGCTGCGCTTCACCAGGAATGGTGACGACTGGCGCTGCACCGGGCCGGTCGCCCAGCAGCCCGAGGGCGACAAGGCCGATTATGCCGCCTGCGTGCTGGGCCTCCGCGATTACGTCGCCAAGAACGGCTTTCCAGGCGTGCTGCTGGGCATTTCCGGCGGCATCGATTCCGCGCTGTGTGCGGCGATCGCGGTCGATGCGCTCGGCGCCGATCAGGTGCATGGCGTAATGCTGCCTTATCGCTACACGGCACCACACGCGATTGCGGATGCCGGCGAGCTCGCGGGCCATCTCGGCATCCGCTACGAGGTTTTGCCGATCGCCGAAGCGGTGAACGGGTTCGAGACGATCCTGTCCGGCATCTTCAAGAATCTGCCGCCAGATATCACCGAGGAAAATCTCCAGGCCCGCACCCGCGGCACGCTCTTGATGGCGATCTCCAACAAAACCGGCTTGATGGTGGTGACGACAGGCAACAAGTCGGAAATGTCGGTCGGCTACGCCACGCTCTATGGCGACATGAACGGCGGCTTCAATCCGATCAAGGACATTTATAAGACGCAGGTGTTTCGGCTGGCGACACTGCGCAATTCCTGGAAGCCGGAAGGCGCGCTCGGACCGGCCGGGGAGGTCATTCCGCCGGATATCATCACGCGGCCGCCGACCGCGGAATTGCGCGAGAACCAGCGTGATGAGGATTCTCTGCCGCCCTACGATGTGCTCGATGCCGTCCTGGAGCGTCTGGTCGAACGCGAGGAGCCACTTGATCACATCATCGCAGCCGGCTTTGACCGCGAGACGGTCACCCGCATCGACCATCTCCTCAACGTCGCCGAATACAAGCGCCGCCAGGCCGCACCCGGCGTGAAAGTGACACCTAAGAACTTCGGTCGCGACCGCCGCTATCCCATCACCAACCGTTTTCGTGACAAGGGCGAGCCCTTGCCGGCGGCGGATGAGGCGCTGGTGTCACGTGGTAGCAAGGCGTCGATCGACGCGTTTGAGGGGTGACTCTTCTAGATGCCCGCCTCGCGCGGAATGACGGTGAGAACTCGGGTTGCCGCTACGACGGGGTTGCGAAGAAGAGCACGCGAAGGAAGTGGGTGTAATCGGATTCGAGCACCATGATCGACACAAATACCAATACCACGACCGGCGGCAGCAGGATGGCGTAGGCCAGGGCCAGTCGCTCCCAGGCCATGTGCATGAAGACAGCGACGATCAAGCCGGCCTTCAACACCATGAACAGCAGGATCAGCGACCACCTCAGATAGCCATGTAGGCCAAAGTAGTCGACGAGGTAGGAGCACGTGCTGAGGACGAACAACCAGCCCCAGACCACGAGGTAGAGCTTGATCGGGTGCTGTTGACCCTTGGCGTGAACGGCCCCCGTTGCGACTGCGCCATGCACCGGAGCGTGAAGTTGTCCTTCCATGTGTACCGCCGCGTTTGTCATGCGCCGACCTCACCAAAGATAGAAGAATGCAAAGATGAACACCCACACGAGATCGACGAAGTGCCAGTACAGGCCCGTGATCTCGACGATCTCGTAATACCCCTTGCGGCTCGTGAAAAAGCCGCGCCTCTCGACGTCGAAATCGCCGCGAAAGACCTTCCGCGCGATGGCGATGAGGAAGATCACACCGATCGTGACATGGGTGCCGTGAAAGCCCGTGATCATGAAGAAGCTCGCGCCAAACTGCGGGGCACCCCATGGATTGCCCCAGGGCCGGACGCCCTCCATGATCAGCTTGGTCCATTCGAAGGCCTGCATTCCAACGAAGGTCGCGCCGAAGGCTGCCGTGGCCAGCATTAAGGCCGCGGTTCTGACGCGATCGCGTCGGTAGCCGAAATTGACGGCCATCGCCATGGTGCCGCTGCTGCTGATCAGGATAAACGTCATGATGGCGATCAGAATCAGCGGAATGTGCTTGCCGGCGATGTTGAGAGCGAAGACTTCGCTGGGATTGGGCCAGGGCACGGTCGTCGACATGCGCGCCGTCATGTAGGAGAGCAGGAAGCAACTGAAAATGAAGGTGTCGCTGAGGAGGAAGATCCACATCATGGCCTTGCCCCAGGACACGTTCTTGAAGGCGCGCTGATCGGACGCCCAGTCGTCGGCGACGCCGCGCCAGCCCTCAGGCCGCGCAGGCGATTGGCCCGGATTTGTGAGCACGGTCTCAGCCATCTGGTCTCTCTAGCTCAGCAATTGGCGGCAGATGTTGACGAAATCGTCGGTCCAGCCCGTGAGAAGACCGAGCAGGACAAGCCAGACCAGCAGCAGGAAGTGCCAGTAGATGGCGCACAGCTCCACGCTCAAGCGCATGTTGGCGATCTCGGTGCCGCGCCACATCTTGGCTGAGGTTCGGCCCAAGGCCACCAGACCGCCTGTCAGATGGAGCCCGTGCACTGCGGTCAACAGGTAGAAGAAAGAATTCGCCGGATTGGACGCCACGAGATATCCGGCAGCCCCCAGCCGTTGCCAGGCCAGGAGCTGCCCGGCGAGGAAGATCACGGCAGACGCTCCGCCGGCGAGCAGACCGATCATGGCGCCTTCAGCATCGTGTCGGCGCGCGGCCACGTACGACCATTGCAGCGCGACGCTGCTCAGGACCAGGACTCCTGTGTTGACCCACAGCAGTCGCGGTATCGGCAGCGGCCGCCAGTCCACCACGCTCATGCGCATCGAGTAGGCGCTGATGAAGAGGACGAATAATGCGCTCGCGACGGCGAGAAACACGCCAAGTCCGACCTTCGCTGCCGGCCAGGTCATGGTATCGCCGCCCGGGAAGTTACCGACCGGGCCTTCCTCCAGCCATGGCTTGGCCGTCAGCCGCTGCTGCGATAGCCACCAACCGGCGATCACCGCAAGCACAGCCAGGAAGAGGATGACGGCGCTCACGAAGCAGCTCCCTGAATGAGCTGCGTCGCGCGCGGCGGCTGGTTCTGCGGAATGAAGTCCTCTGCGGCGCCGGGCACGCTGTAGTCATAGGCCCAGCGGTACACGACCGGGAGCTCCTTGCCCCAGTTGCCGTGCCCTGGAGGGGTCTCCGGCGTCTGCCACTCTAGCGTCGTCGCCCGCCACGGATTGCCGCCTGAGGCCTCACCTTTGAACAAGCTCCAGGCAAGATTAAACAGGAACACCATCTGGCTGAAGCCGACGGTCAAGGCCACCACGGAGATGAAGGCGTTGAGTGAATGGGCCGAGGATGGGATGAATGTCGCATCGCCGAGTTCGAAATACCGCCGCGGAACCCCGAGCAGTCCAAGATAGTGCATGGGGAAAAAGATCAGGTACGCGCCGAGGAAGGTGACCCAGAAGTGAAACTTGCCCAAGGCCTCGTTCAGCATCCGTCCCGTGACCTTGGGGTACCAATGATAGATCGCGCCGAGCACGACCATGATCGGCGCCACGCCCATCACCATGTGGAAATGCGCGACCACGAACATGGTGTCCGAGAGGGGCACGTCCACGACGACGTTGCCGAGGAAGAGGCCGGTGAGCCCGCCGTTCACGAAGGTGATGATGAAGCCGAGGGCGAACAGCATCGGCACCGTGAGATGGATGTCGCCGCGCCACAGGGTCAGCACCCAGTTGTAGACCTTGATCGCGGTGGGGATTGCGATGATGAGCGTTGTGGTGGCGAAGAAGTACCCGAATTGCGGGAACATGCCGCTCACATACATGTGGTGCGCCCATACGATGAAGCTGAGCGCGCCGATGGCCACGATCGCCCAGACCATCATACGGTAACCAAAGATGTTCTTGCGCGCATGCGTGCTGATCAGATCGGAGACGATGCCGAAGGCGGGCAGGGCGACGATGTAGACTTCGGGATGGCCGAAGAACCAGAACAGGTGCTGGAAGAGCAGCGGGCTGCCGCCACCATATTTCGACAGCGTGCCCATCTCGACGAGCGAAGGCATGAAGAAGCTGGTTCCGAGCAGGCGGTCGAGCAGCAGCATGACCGAGGCAACGAACAGGGCAGGGAATGCCAGCAACGCCATGACGGTCGCCGTGAAAATGCCCCACACCGTCAGGGGCAAGCGCATCAACGTCATGCCGCGGGTGCGGGCCTGGAGTACCGTTACCACATAATTCAGTCCGCCCATGGTGAAGCCGATGATGAACAGGATCAGGGACGACATCATGAGAATGATGCCCCAATCCTGCCCGGGCGTTCCGGAGAGGATTGCTTGCGGCGGGTATAACGTCCAGCCGGCGCCGGTGGGGCCGCCGGGCACGAAGAATGTCGAGGCCAGCACCAGGACTGCGAGCAGGTAGACCCAGTAGCTCAGCATGTTCACATAAGGGAAGACCATGTCCCGCGCGCCGACCATTAGCGGGATCAGGTAGTTGCCGAAGCCGCCCAAGAACAGCGCGGTGAGCAGATAGATCACCATGATCATGCCGTGCATGGTGATGAACTGAAGGTATTGGTTGGCATCGATGAAAGAGAAGGTGCCGGGGAATCCCAATTGCAGCCGCATCAGCCACGATAGCACCAGGGCCACCAGCCCGATCGCCGTGGCCGTCAGCGAATACTGAATAGCGATCACCTTGGCGTCCTGCGAGAAGACATATCGTGTCCACCAGCTCCTCGGATGATAGAGCTCGACATCAGGTACTTCGGCAGGCGGGATGCCGGGGATCCCTTCATATGGAATATCGACCACAGAAACCTCCTCGGTCGTTTCCATCGGGGGAGGCGTTGGCCTCATGCACCCGATCTATCTTTGCGGCGGCAGCTTGCTAGTTGCCTCCGGATTGGAACGTCGCCTTCACGACGGCCTTCGCCGGCGACAATTCTGCAAACGTTTTTTGTTGCTCCAGCCAAGCGTGATATTCACGCTCTTCGTCGACGATGACCTTGGCCCGCATCTGATAGTGAGCAGCGCCACAAAGCTCCGCACAGAGAACATCGAACGTTCCGGTTCGGATTGGCGTTATCCAGAAATAGGTCACCATGCCTGGAACCATGTCCATCTTGGCCCGGAATTCGGGCACGTAGAAATCGTGCAGGACATCAACCGAGCGGAGCAGAACCTTGACCGGCTTTCCCACTTGAAGGTGCAGGTCGCCGTTCTCGATCACGACGTCGTCCTGCGCGTGTTGGTCGTCATGATTGAGCCCCATCGGATTGTCGGAGGCGATGTTGCGGACGTCGGATGTGCCCAATTGCCCATCCTTGCCCGGAAGGCGGAAGCTCCATTGCCATTGCTGCCCCATGACCTCGACCTCGGTGGCATCCGCAGGCACCGTCACGAACTGGTGCCAGACCACGAGGCCAGGCGCCAGCATGGCCGCGACGCCGACGCCGGTTCCGACGCTCAGCCACCATTCGAGCCTTTTGTTTTCCGGATTGTAATCGGCCCGTCTTCCCTCTTTGTGGTGAAAGCGGAAGACGCAGTAGGCCATGAAGGCGATGACCGCGACGAATACAAAGCCCGTGATCCAGAACGTGATGTTGATGGTGTGGTCGATATAGGCCCAGTTAGTGGCGATCGGCGTCCACCACCACGGGCTGTAGAGGTGAAACAGCACGGAGCCAATCGCGACCAGCAGCAATATCAGTGCGACAGCCATCCTGATCCATCCTTGCCATTGAAGGCTACGGATACGAATCCAGGGCGGAGCTCATGTCGGTTGCGATGGCTGGCCTTTCTCGTTGGCGTTCATGCCATCTCCGGCCTCTTGCTTCGCCCATTCCACTGGTCGCGAAATCAAAGGAACGCTCGCGACCATCAATCTCATCGGAGCTTAGGGCGTCTGTGTCTAAAATGATCCCAGCCTAAGCCGGCGTCAATAGAGCATATTTTCGTGTCGACGCGGCGTGGGCGTTGCCGTCGTCGGGCACGACCAAGCATCAGGGCATCAGGTGCGCTCAGCGTCCGGGGTGATGCAACGCACAATCAGCCGCACAATTCACCCAACCGTGAGTGCAGCCGTGCCCCGCGCGCGCTAAGCTTGTGAGGCAGGTCGCGGCGGGTTCCGTCCGGCCAGGCTCGTTCGCTGAACCTGGGTTGCCGTACCCGACCCATCGCGTTTCCTGCTTATCCGGCGGACACGCGTGGCTGGAAAGCGCGTGTCATCGAAACCGCGATTTTCAGCACGGGAGGGTCCGTTCATGGCCACTCTGTACTCCCACGACATCAGGCGGCACGTATTCGGCGAAGCGGCCTCCTATCCCATTCGCAAGATCAGCTTGTCCGACCTGTCCGAGGCCCTGCGCCTGGGTTGGGGGGATTTCCAGGCAATGCCGAGTCACGCGATCATCGTGTGCGTGATTTATCCCGTTCTCGGTCTCGTCCTGTTCAGGATGGTGCTCGGCTATTCGGTGCTGCCGCTACTGTTTCCGCTGGCCGCCGGCTTTGCCTTGGTCGGGCCTTTTGCCGCCATCGGTCTCTACGAGCTCAGCCGTCGTCGCGAGCGCGGCGAGGAGGTCGATGCATGGGATGCGTTCAAGGTGCTGCGCGCACCCTCGTTCGGCGCCATGGTAGAACTCGGCGTGCTCCTGCTGGTCCTGTTCGGGGCCTGGATCGGTGCCGCGAACGCAATCTATGTCGCGATCTTCGGTCACGCGGCGGCCGCAAGCATTCCCGACTTCGCAACGCGCGTGCTGACGACACCGGAAGGCTGGTCGCTCATCATCGTCGGTTGCGGCGTCGGCTTCCTGTTTGCGGTTGTCGCGCTGTGCGTCAGCGTCGTGTCATTCCCGTTGATGCTCGACCGGCATGCGACTGCGATCGACGCGATCCGCACGTCGCTCCGAGTGGTGGCGGCGAATCCGATTGCGATGGCCGGATGGGGCCTCATTGTGGCAGCGCTGCTCGTGATCGGCTCGCTGCCGCTCTTCGTCGGCCTTGCTGTCGTTCTGCCGGTGCTCGGTCATGCCACCTGGCACCTCTACCGGCGGGTGGTCGAGCCGAATCCGAACCCACCGGACGCACCGCCCCCGCCCCGGAAGGGAAGGCGCTACGCAGCAGACTTTCCGGCCAATCTCTTCCCCTGGAGCCGCGAGGGAGAGCCGTAACGGCCGAAACGGCCGCGCCGGCGGCCGCCTGCGCGGAGCATGACAGAAAGTAACGGCCTACTTCTGCTGCTGCGGCAGGAAGGTCGGGCCGACTGAACGGATCGGCTTATTCTCGGAGTTAGCGGTGGTGCCGGTATCCGCCGGCGACGTCGTGGCCGGCGTATTGGCCGTCGTCGGCGCCGAAGCTGCGCCCTTCTTGGCATTCGCAGGCGTGCCCTTGTTGAGCCGCTGCTGCTGCATCTTCCTGGCGCTCTCTTCGGTGACGATGATGTCGCCCTGCTGCTCGACTGCGGCCTTGTCGTCCGCCGATTTCAACGCGTCCGCCCAGGTCTGGCCTGCGGCCTTGCAGGAGCAGGATGGGTTGAACTCGCTGCGGAACTTGAACGCTGTCGGCAGCGCCGTGTAGGGCTGGCCGCCGATCGAGACCGCCGAGTTCATGTCTTCGCCGGGATTGCGATGGGTGTAGAGCACGGCCTCCGCGGCCGGGCACAGCGCCTTGCAGGTTTTCTCGTCGTCGGGGAAGCGCGCCGGCACGGTCGCAAACGAGATCGGAAAATAGGCGCCGTCGCAGGTGCGCACGCACACGGTGCGAAAGGTGGCGGATTGCGGGCCGAGATCGGCGGGCGGAACGGCTTGCGGATTGCCCGCGTTATTGCCGCCAAACAGATTGCTGAGGAAGTTGCCGCCGCCTTGCGACTGCGCCGCGTTGGCATATTGCGGGCCGCAATTGTTCTGCGCCAGCGCCGCCAGCACCGAACGGCGCTGATTGTCGCGCTCGGGGCTGAAGCCGCCGGGGCCACCGCCGCGCAGGCGCTCGAGATTGCCAGTGATCTGATCCAGATTGGCGCGCATCTGCTGGATCTGGGTGTTGACCGGGCCGCATTGCGCGGATTGGCCGCTGAACAGCGAGAAGAAGCCGGAGGAATCGCAGCCCATGCGCTTGGCCTGCATGGTGACGCGATCGAGCTCGGCCTGCTGACGGGTCTGGGAATCCTGGTAGCGGCGGATCTGCTCTTCGCGCGCGGGGTCACCACCGCCGCCGCGGTCGAGTGCGGCGAGCTGGCCTTCCAGCCGCACGCACATCGGATTAGGGCCGAGCCCGTTCTGGGCGGGCTGAGGCGGCGGTCCCGGAGGGCCGACCTGCGCGAAAGCGCCGGTGGCGAGCACGACCGTGCTCAAGAGCACGGTGCAGACAAGGAGGAAGCGGGCACGGGGCAGGGACAACAATTCAGGCATATCCGCCATTCTAGCGAGGTCACGGCCCAATGTGACTTGGGAAGCCGAAGTGACTTGAGGGCCGAAGCGCGCCCTCCCATAGCCGCTTCCTGCGGCATCGTCACGTCGTTTCAGGGGCCAAAGATTGGGCCTAAGGTCCGCCAGTTCCGAGGGAATTCAGCGCTGGCAGGTGATTGCGACATATTCGTCGCAACGGCCATGGGAGCAGTTTGCGCCGGATTTGGGGACGGAGCCGGTAATTTCGTCGGGATCGACCCGGCGATAGGCCGAGGCCTGGGCAAAATCCCGTGACTGGCAATAGGTGCGCGCGACGGAGGCGCCGCATCTCTCGCCCTTGGCCAGGCACTGGTCAACTCCATAGCCGTCCGCCTGGTTGGCAATGATGAAGACGCGCGTCTCGGCGTAAGCGCTGGCTGCCGCAAGGGTGGAGGCGCACAAAATCAGGACGAGCAAGGATCGCATGAAAATACCCGTGAAAAAATGGAACCGCCAGTTCCAGAATGGGCTCAAGTGGTTAAGGATCACGAACCAGCAGGGCGAGCCGCGTGCTTTGCGGAGATAAAGCGGCGCTTTCGCGGCTCTCTTGACGCGGAGCCGCCTCATAGCCCATATGTGGCCGCATGAACGGTCTCCTCGCCATTTGCGCCATTTGCCGCGAGATTACGAGCTAGCGATTCGCTGGCTGGAGCCGTCTTTTCTCAAAAACATTGAGAGCCTTGGACGCCCGGCCAACAGCCGACGGGTATCCATATGGAATTGCGCCTCTACGATACGCTGAGCCGGGAAAAGCGGACCTTTGTACCGCTCGATGCCAACATCGTGCGCATGTATGTCTGCGGACCGACCGTCTATGACTTCGCCCATATTGGCAATGCGCGGCCGGTGATCGTGTTCGACGTGCTGTTTCGGCTGCTGCGCCATCTCTATGGCGAGGCGCATGTCAAATATGTCCGCAACATCACGGACGTCGACGACAAGATCAACGACCGCGCCGCGCGGGATTTTCCCGGCCTGCCGCTGAACGAGGCGATCCGCAAGGTCACGGAGGAGACGGGCCGGCAGTTTCATGCCGACGTCGATGCGCTGGGCGCGCTTCGACCGAGCGTCGAGCCGCGCGCGACCGAGCATGTCGGCGAGATGCGCGAGATCATCGAAAAACTCGTCGCCGGCGGCTTTGCCTATGTCGCTGAGGATCATGTGCTGTTCTCGCCGCAGGCAATGAACGCGGCCAATGCCGGCCTGCCGCGCTACGGCGCGCTATCCAATCGCTCGCTGGACGAGATGGTCGCCGGCGCCCGCGTCGATGTCGCGCCCTACAAGAAGGGCAACACCGACTTCGTGCTGTGGAAGCCATCAAAGCCGGGCGAGCCGTCATGGCCATCGCCGGCGGGCATCGCCGCGCAGGGACGCCCGGGCTGGCACATCGAGTGCTCGGCAATGGCCTGGAAGCATCTCGGCGAGCATTTCGACATCCATGGCGGCGGTATCGATCTCGTGTTTCCGCATCACGAGAACGAGATCGCGCAGACCTGCTGCGCCTTCCACCAGCAGCGCATGGCGAACTACTGGATGCACAACGGCTTCCTGCAGGTCGAGAGTGAGAAGATGTCGAAGAGCCTCGGCAACTTCATCACCATCCATGAGCTGCTTGCGGATTGGCCGGGTGAGGTGCTGCGTCTGAACATGCTGAAGACGCATTACCGCTCGCCGATCGACTGGACCATGAAATCGCTGGAGGAGAGCGCCAAGACGCTCGACGACTGGTATCGCGTTGCGGCCGACGTCGAATCCGGCAGGCCGGCAGCATCCGTGGTCGAGCCGCTGCTGGACGACCTCAACACGTCCCTTGCGATCGCGGCGCTGCACGGCTTGCGCGGCAGCGACGTGAACGGCTTGGCGGGATCGTTGCGGCTGCTCGGTTTTCTCTCCGAGAGCGCTGCGCAATGGGAAAGCCGCAAGCAGCAGGCGAGCGGCATCGATGCGAAGGAAGTCGAACGCCTGATCGCGGAACGGACGGCCGCCCGTCGTCGTAAGGACTTTGGGGAGTCCGATCGCATCCGCGATCTGCTCGCCGCGATGGGCGTTGCGATCAAGGACTCCAAGGAAGGCACGACCTGGGAGATTGCGCGATGAAGCGGCCCGACACGCCTTTTCCGCGGCACTGGCTCTACTACATCGCGCTGAAGATCGCACTGCTCGGCGCGGCCGTGGCGATCGTGCTGAAACTCTATGGGATGTGGTGAAGACCATGGGACAGACTTTGCCAAAGCCCGCACTCAGGCCGTTCCTGCCGGCCGACGTGCCGGTGCTCGCCGCGATCTTCACCGCCAGCATCGAGGAGCTGACCGGCGACGATTATAGCGAGGCGCAGCAGCAGGCCTGGATGGAGACGGCGGAAAGCGAAGAGTTCGGCAAGCGGCTCGCCGCCGACCTGACCCTGGTCGCGACGCTGGAAGGCTCGCCCATCGGTTTCGCCTCGCTGCGCGGCAACGATCATATCCGCATGCTCTATGTGCATCCCGGAGTGAGCGGGCAGGGCGTTGCGACCATGCTGGTCGATGCGCTGGAGAAGCTTGCCGGCGGCCGCGGTGCGACGAGCCTCTCGGTCGACGCCAGCGACACCGCACAGGGCTTCTTCGCCAAGCGCGGCTACACCGCCCAGCAGCGCAACAGCGTCACCGTCAATGATGAGTGGCTCGCCAACACGACCATGAAGAAGACGCTTGGAGCGCCGCAATGAGCAAGGAGCGTCTCTATCTGTTCGACACCACGCTGCGCGACGGCGCGCAGACCAACGGCGTCGATTTCACGCTGGCCGACAAGCAAGTCATCGCGGCGATGCTCGATGATCTCGGCATCGACTATATCGAGGGCGGCTATCCCGGCGCCAATCCGCTCGATAGCGAATTTTTTGCGACCAAGCCCAAGCTTAATCATGCGCGCTTTATCGCCTTCGGCATGACGCGGCGGGCCGGGCGCTCGGTCTCCAACGACCCTGGTGTCGCCGGGTTGCTGGAAGCAAAGGCCGACGCGATCTGCTTCGTGGCGAAGTCATCGGCCTATCAGGTGCGCGTTGCGCTGGAGACGACGAAGGAGGAAAACCTCGCCTCGATTCGCGACAGCGTCGCGGCTGCGAATGCCGCCGGCCGCGAGGTAATGCTCGACTGCGAGCACTTCTTCGACGGCTACAAGGAAGACGCGGCGTTCGCGCTCGCCTGCGCCAAGGCCGCCTATGAGGCCGGCGCGCGCTGGGTGGTGCTGTGCGACACCAATGGCGGAACCATGCCTGACGAGGTCGAGGACATCGTCACCGAAGTGACGAAGCACATCCCCGGCGATCACGTCGGCATCCATGCCCATAACGACACCGAGCAGGCGGTGGCCAACTCGCTCGCTGCGGTGCGTGCCGGCGCACGGCAGATCCAGGGCACGCTGAACGGCCTTGGCGAGCGCTGCGGCAACGCCAATCTCTGCTCGCTGATCCCGACGCTGAGGTTAAAGAAGGGCTTTGCCGACGCCTTCGAGATCGGCGTCACGGCCGAGAAGCTGGCAACGCTGGTCAAGGTCTCGCGCACGCTCGACGACATGCTCAATCGCGTGCCGAACCGGCATGCGGCCTATGTCGGCGAGAGCGCCTTTGTCACCAAGACGGGCATTCATGCCTCCGCCGTGCTGAAGGATCCACAGACCTACGAGCACGTCCTGCCGGAACTGGTCGGCAACCACCGCAAGGTGCTGGTCTCCGACCAGGCCGGACGCTCCAACGTCATTGCCGAGCTCGATCGCGCCGGCATTCCTTACGAGAAGAGCGATCCGAAGCTGACGCGCCTCGTCGAGGAATTGAAGGCGCGCGAGGCGGCGGGCTACGCCTACGAATCCGCAAACGCCTCGTTCGAGCTCCTGGCGCGCCGGACGCTCGGGAAGGTGCCGCACTATTTCGAGGTCGAGCAGTTCGACGTCAATGTCGAGCAGCGCTACAATTCGCATGGCGAGCGCGTCACCGTCGCTTTGGCCGTGGTCAAGGTCGACGTCGCCGGCGAGCGCCTGATTTCAGCCGCCGAGGGTAACGGTCCCGTCAACGCGCTCGACGTCGCCTTGCGAAAGGATCTCGGCAAGTACCAGACCTACATCGAGGGCTTGAAACTAATCGACTATCGCGTGCGTATCCTGAACGGCGGCACCGGTGCGGTCACGCGCGTCCTGATCGAGAGCGAGGACGAGAACGGCGACAGTTGGACCACGGTCGGGGTGTCTCCGAACATCATCGACGCTTCGTTCCAGGCGCTGATGGATTCGGTGATCTACAAGCTGGTGAAGTCGGGGGCGCCGGCGTAGCTATCAGGGAGTCATTCCGGGGCGGTCCGCAGGGCCGAACCCGGAATCTCGAGATTCCGGGTTCACGCTTCGCGTGCCCCGGAACGACAGCGGAGAGGGGGAGCGCGACCAATGATCGATCACATCTCCGTCGGCGTCAGCGATCTCGATCGCGCCGCAAAATTCTACGAGGCCGCGCTCTCCGCGCTCGGCCTCACGCGCCTCGTGACGCGACCGCGGACGGTCGGCTTCGGCAAGGCCTATCCAGAGTTCTGGATCAACTTGCGCGAGGGCATGCCGCACGTCCCGCCGGAGAGCGGCGTGCACATCTGCCTGCGGGCGAAGACGACTGATGAGGTCGATGCGTTTCACGCCGCCGCGCTGTCCGCCGGCGGTGCCTCCGATGGCGCGCCCGGCCTCCGCCCCCACGATCGCGTGCGCTATTATGCGGCGTTCGTCAGCGATCCCGACGGCAATCGCATCGAGGCGGTGACGTTTCCGAGCGCGTAATCCTTACAGCCGGCGTGCCACTTCCGGAGCCATCTGCTTTTCCGCCTCGGCGACCTGGGCGGCGGCTGCCTTCAGCTTCGGTAAAATATCCTCGACGCGATCGGCCTTGAGGATGTCGATCGACAGGCCGGCGCGGATGAACTCGGTCTGGCGCATATGCGACAAGAGCGAGAACAGCGGCTCCCAGAAATTGTCGATGTTGGCGAGCAGCACCGGCTTGGCGTGACGGCCGAGCTGCTTCCAGGTCATCTGCTCGACCAGCTCCTCCAGCGTGCCGACGCCGCCCGGCAGCGCCACGAAGGCATCGGAGCGTTCGAACATCAGCCGCTTGCGCTCGTGCATGTCGGGGGTGACGATCATCTCCTGCACCCGCGTCAGCGCGTTCTCGCGCAGCCGCAGGAAGTCGGGGATGATGCCGGTGACGGTGCCGCCGTGATCCAGCACGGAGGTCGCGACCGCGCCCATCAGGCCAAGCGAGCCGCCGCCATAGACCAGGCGGATGTTGTTCTCGGCGAGCGCCTTGCCGAATGCCTTGGCACCTTCGGTAAAGTTGGGATTGGTTCCGGGGCCGGAGCCGCAATAGACACAGACGGTTTTGATTGTGCTCATTGGTGCCATGATGCATTGCAGCGAAGAGGCGTCAAGCCAAATCCGTGATTCGGTACTCCCGGAAATCTACCGGCAAATAGCGACAAACAATCGAAGATTCGCCATCTGGCGGGGTGCGCTGGCATCGGGAAGGCTCTATATGACGGGCGAAAATCGCAAATCGTAACGCCGCCCGCATCCGGCGGGCTTTCAGGCTTTTTGATGGACCAACCTCAATCGTTCGACGGCGCCGACGTTCCTGATCCTCCCGCGGGGCAAGGGCTGGAGCGGGCCACGCTGATGGGCACGCTGGCGCATCTGTGGCCCTATATCTGGCCGGGCGACCGCTTCGACCTGAAGATGCGGGTGGTCTGGTCGCTGGTGCTGCTGCTCGCCGCAAAGCTGATCACGCTCGCGGTGCCGTTCAGCTTCAAATGGGCGACGGACGCGCTGACCGGCGCCAACACGGCGCCGGTGCAGGCGGACAATTGGCAGCTCTGGGTTATCGCCCCGCCGCTGCTGCTGACCGCGAGCTACGGCGCGATGCGCATCCTGATGGCCGTGCTGACGCAATGGCGCGACGGCATCTTCGCCCGCGTCGCCATGCATGCAGTGCGCAAGCTTGCGACCATCACCTTCATTCACATGCACGAGTTGTCGCTGCGCTTCCACCTCGAGCGCAAGACCGGCGGTCTGACGCGGGTGCTCGAGCGCGGCCGCGAGGGCATCGAGGTCATCGTGCGCATGGTGATCCTGCAGCTGATCCCGACCATCGTCGAGGTCTCGCTGCTGATGGCCGTGCTGCTCTGGCAGTTCGATTGGCGCTACGTGGTCGCCACTCTGATCACGGTCACGCTCTACATGTATTACACCTACATCGCGACCGAGTGGCGGATCGGCATTCGCCGCAAGATGAATGATTCCGACACCGAGGCGAACACCAAGGCAATCGACTCGCTGCTCAACTACGAGACCGTCAAATATTTCAGCGCGGAGGCGCGCGAGGCCCAGCGCTATGACAGATCGGTGGCGCGTTACGAGGAGGCGAGCGTCCGCACGTATACTTCGCTCGCGGTGCTCAATACCGGCCAGGCCGTGATCTTCACGCTCGGCCTGACCGCGACCATGCTGATGTGTGCGATCGGCGTGCGCAACGGCACCAACACGGTGGGCGATTTCGTGCTGGTCAACGCCATGATGATCCAGCTCTACCAGCCCCTGAACTTCATGGGCATGGTCTATCGTGAGATCAAGCAGGCGATCATCGACATCGAGAAGATGTTTGGTGTGCTGGGCCGCGAGGCCGAGATCAAGGACGCGCCCGATGCGCAGCCGCTGGTCGTCTCCGCCGGCACCGTGCGCTTCGAGGACGTGCGCTTTGCCTATGAGCCGACGCGGCCGATCCTGAAGGGCATCAGCTTCGAGGTGCCGGCCGGCAAGACGGTCGCGATCGTCGGCCCCTCGGGTGCGGGCAAATCGACGATCTCGCGGCTGCTATTCCGTCTCTATGACGTCTCCGGCGGAAAGATCTTGATCGACGGCCAGGATCTTCGCGACGTCACGCAGGCCTCGCTGCGCGCGTCCATCGGCATGGTGCCGCAGGACACCGTGCTGTTCAACGACACCATCCGCTACAACATCCGCTACGGCCGATGGGACGCCAGCGATGTCGAGGTCGAGGAGGCGGCGCGGCTGGCACAGATCGACCATTTCATCCGCTTGGCGCCGATGGGCTACGAGACCCAGGTCGGCGAGCGTGGCTTGAAGCTCTCCGGCGGCGAGAAACAGCGCGTCGCGATCGCGCGCACCGTCTTGAAGGCGCCGCCGATCCTGGTGCTCGACGAGGCCACCTCGGCGCTCGACACCCACACCGAGCACGAGATCCAGGGCGCGCTTGACCGCGTGGCCAAGAACCGCACTTCGCTGGTGATCGCGCACCGGCTCTCGACCATCGTCGGCGCCGACGAGATCATCGTGCTGGATCAGGGCCGTATCGCCGAGCGCGGCACCCACGCAAAGCTGCTCGCGCAGGGCGGCCTCTATGCCAGCATGTGGAACAGGCAGCGCGAGGCCGAGGCAGCGCGGGAGAAACTGGCCAAGATGGCCGACAGTAGCGAGGCACCCAACCGGGAGCCGCCGCCGGTCAATGATTCCCTGACGGCGCCTGCGGCGGCGGAGTGACCTTGTCTCGGGTGCCAACTCTGGCCTAAACAACTCCACCGCGCGGGACGGCCCCGTGCGCCGTCAACCCTTCAGCGGCAGAGAGCGATGTCCATTCTCGATTCGATCCAGCGTCAGATCCCGCCGATCCACAAGGAGGGCTATCCCTTCATCGGCGGTTTCGCGCTGGCAAGCCTGATCCTATTCTGGCTGTGGTCCCCTCTGGGGTGGATCGGCACGATCCTGACTGTGTGGTGCGCGCTGTTCTTCCGCGATCCCGTCAGGGTCACGCCGGTGCGCGAGGGGCTCGTGGTGTCGCCGGCTGACGGCCGCGTCTCGATGATCACCATGGCGCTCCCTCCGGCCGAGCTCGGGCTCGGCGACCGGCCGTTGCCGCGCATCTCGGTGTTCATGAGCGTGTTCAACTGCCACGTGAACCGCAGCCCGATCGCGGGCAGGGTGGACCGCATCGCCTACCGGCCCGGCCTGTTCATCAATGCCGAGCTCGACAAGGCGAGCGAGGACAATGAGCGAAACTCGCTGGTGATCACGACGCCCACGGCGCGGATCGGCGTGATCCAGATTGCCGGCCTCGTGGCCAAGCGCATCGTCTGCTTCGTCAAGGAAGGGCAGGCGATTGGCGCCGGTGAGCGCTTCGGTCTTATCCGCTTCGGCTCGCGGCTCGACGTCTATCTGCCGGTCGGTACCAAAGCGCTGGTATCGGAAGGGCAGACCGCGATCGCTGGCGAGACGATTTTGGCCGATCTTGCCGGGGACGACGCCAGCCGCACCTATCGCACCAATTAACCAATAAGTCGTTCCAGGAAGCCGTTCCGCCGCAATGGCGGAGGGGAGCGCGGCTTGCTATATCTCGCCTTGAGGTGAGGACGAGCCATGACGCCCTACGATTTCAAAGATCCTGACGCGCGCCGGCGGCGGTTCCGTCCGATTCCGGTGCGGATGCTGGTGCCCAACGTCATCACGCTGCTGGCGATCTGCGCCGGCCTGACCTCGATCCGGCTGTCGATCGAGGGGCGGATGTCGCTCGCGGTCTATGCCATCGTGTTCGCGGCCGCGCTCGACGGCATCGACGGCCGCATCGCGCGCATGATCAAAGGCCAGTCCAAGTTCGGCGCCGAGCTCGATAGCCTCGCCGATTTCGTCAATTTTGGCGTTGCGCCCGGCCTGATGCTGTATTTCTGGCAATTGCACGAGCTCGGCAATGCCGGCTGGATCGCCGCGATGGTGTTCGCGATCTCGGGCGGTCTGCGCCTTGCCCGCTTCAACGCCACGATGGATGATCCGAACAAGCCGGCGTTTGCGGCCAATTTCTTCACCGGCGTGCCGGCGCCGGCCGGCGCCATCACCGTGCTGCTGCCGATCTATGTCGCGTTCCTCGATCTCGGACGCTGGCCCGCGGCGGTAACGGCAGGCTACACGCTCTTGATCGCCTTCCTGATGGTGTCGCGCCTGCCAGTGTTCTCCGGCAAGACCAAGCGCATGCGCGTGCCGCCCGAGCTGGTGCTGCCGGCGTTCGTCGCCGTCATCGTCTTCATCGCGCTGTTGATCGCCTATCCCTGGCACGTGCTGTCGATCGGCACGGTGCTCTATCTGCTCTGCCTGCCGCTCGGCTACAAATCCTACCGCGATCACGCGCGGGCGATGGAAACCACCGCGCCGGCGGGAGGTGAGGTCGCGTCACCGCCTTCGGCGCCGACGCTGGCGAATTTGTCCGAGCCGCCGCACGACGACGACGACCGGCCCGGACGGCTGCACTAAGCGGCCACACGCGGATATCTGCCATGAGTCCCGCTGAGTTGGGTTGATGCCTGATCTCGGCTATATCGCCCTGTGACGGCGGCACCGCGCCAACAGCGGCCGCCAATTTGGGAGAGAACGCCGTGACCAATTCCGCGACCGGGCCGCTGCCCGCTTCCGTCCTCGAAGCGCTGGGCCGCTATGATACGCCGACGATCTGCAATGCCATGGAGATCGTGGCGCCCGAGCGCCGGCTGATCGGCTACACCACCAAGCAGCTTGTTTGTCCGTTCCCCGATCTGCCGCCGATCGTCGGTTATGCCCGCACGGTCATGATCCGCTCGGTGCTGAAATCCTCGCTTCCTGCTGAGGAGCAGTCCAAGCGCCGCATCGACTATTACGAATATGTCGGCACCGGCCACGGTCCGCGCATCTCGGTGATCCAGGACATCGATGGCCCCGACGTTGGCTATGGCGCGTTCTGGGGCGAGGTGCAGAGCAACGTGCACAAGGCGCTGGGCTGTCTCGGCGTCATCACCGACGGCTCGATCCGCGACATCCCGCAATGGGCCCCGGGCTTCCAGGCCTTGGCAGGCTCGATCGGGCCGTCGCATGCCTGGGTGCATGCGGAGAGCTTTGGCGGCGAGGTGCGTGTCGCCGGCATGACCGTTAAGTCGGACGACCTGATCCATGCCGACCAGCACGGCGCCATCGTGATCCCGATCGACGTCGCGGCAAAGCTGCCCGAGGCAGCCGAGCTCTGCGGCCGCCGCGAGACCCCGATCCTCGAGATCGCCCGCAGTCCCAACTTTTCGCTGGAGAAGCTGAAGGCGGCGCTGAAGCGCTCGGCGGAGATTCACTAGACGCGCGGCGGAGCGGCCTACGGTCGGGGCACCGACCGTGGGCCGCCTTGTTCCGTCAGAAACAGGGCAGCCTGATCCGGCTCGCCGAACACCGCGGCGGCGCATCCGATCAGGGTGAAGCCGCCCGCAAGGTCCCACAAGGTGATGTCGTCCGCATTGTCCGGGAGATGGATCAACCGCGCCGCGATCACGGCGAAGGCGGCCTCGACAAAAAGCAGGGCGCTGAACGCTGGCAGCACCAGCTCCGGCTCGAGCAGATGGAGCGCCAGTACCGCCGGCAGCGCAGTGAGAAGACTGAACAACGTCAACATGGCAAATGGGCTCCTGCGATGGAGCATGCCGCATAGCTACAGAGTACCGCATGATGGCGCGTCACGGATGTGACGCAGGGCCGCAGTTGGAGGAAGCGCAATGAGGATGAAGGGCAAGACGGTTCTGATCACCGGCTCGACCGACGGCGTCGGCCGCTACGTTGCAGGCCGCCTGGCCAAAGAAGGTGCGAGGGTCCTGATCCATGGCCGCGACGCGGCGCGTGCGAAGACCTTGAGCGACGAGATCGTGGAGGCCGGCGGTATCGCGCCGACTTTCTACCAGGCCGACCTGTCATCGATGTCGGGCACGCGTGCGCTCGCGGAGGCCGTGAAACGTGACCACCAGCGCCTCGACGTCCTGGTCAGCAATGCCGGCATCGGCTCGCAGAATGACGGCCCGCAGCGGCAGGTCAGTGCCGAGGGTCACGAGCTGCGATTTGCCGTGAACTATCTCGCCGGTTTCCTGCTCGTCCATCTGTTGCTGCCATTGCTGAAGGCGGCTGCGCCGTCGCGCATCGTCAACGTCGCCTCGCTCGGCCAGCACCCGATCGAGTTCGACGACGTCATGATCACCAGGGGCTACAGCGGTTCGCGCGCCTATGCGCAGAGCAAGCTCGCTCAGATCATGTTCACGATCGATCTGGCGCAGGAATTAAAGGGCACCGGCATCACCGTGAACGCGCTGCATCCCGCGACCTACATGAACACCACGATGGTGCGCGCCGGCGGGATCACTCCGATGTCGACGGTCGAGCAAGGCGGTGCAGCCATCCTCCACCTCGTCGAGGGCGACGACGTCGCTGATCGAAGCGGATTGTTCTTCAACGGTATGAACGAGGCACGCGCAAATCCGCAGGCCTACGATGCCGACGCGCGCAAGCGCCTGCGTGCGCTCAGCCTGGAGCTGACGGGGTTATCGTCCTAGCGACCGTTATGGTTAGCGAAGTGTTGAGATTCCCGCCGCCCACCAGGAATCGCAGCGCCTGCGGCGCGCCGTACCTCGCTGTCCAGACTTAACCTTTACGCGGCTTTAAGGGCGGCGCTCTAGGGTTCCGATGCGGTTCGGGGTTGGGCCGCGCCAGCGGCCAGGACGGCCGTTGTCGTGTACGCATTGGAGTCTCCCATGGATATCATGACGAGCGTCGGGCTCATTGCGGGCACCATCGTCATCGTTGCGATGATCTTCATGGGCGGCGATCTCCACATGTTCATCTCCGAACATGCGATGATCATCATTTTCGGCGGCTCGATCTCCGCCACCATGATCCGCTTTCCTCTCAGCGCGCTCCTGCATGGCCTTCCGCTCGGCGCCAAGTTCGCTTTCACCATGAGCCGCCTGTCGGCCCACGACCTCGTCGACGAACTCGCCCGCATCGCCGAGATCGCCCGCAAGCAGGGCCCGGTCGGCCTGGAAAAGGTCGAGACCGACGAACCCTTCCTCGCCAAGGGCATCCGCTACGTTGCCGACGGTTACGACCTCGACTTCATCCGCGACAATCTCGAGCGCGACCGTGACAACTTCCTGATGCACCTCGACGAGGGCAGCAAGATCTACCGTGCCATCGGCGATTGCGCCCCTGCCTTCGGCATGATCGGTACCCTGATCGGCATGGTGCAGATGTTCGCCAACATGACCGACCCTTCCAAGCTCGGCCCGTTCATGGCGACCGCGTTGCTCGCGACCCTCTACGGCGCGCTCGTCGCGAACCTGTTCTGTTTGCCGATCGCCGACAAACTTCACGGCAAGCTGCTGGATGAGGAGACCAATCGCACCCTGATCATCGACGGCATCCTGATGATCCGCGACTCCAAGAGCCCGACCTTGGTGCGTGAAATGCTGCTGGCCTATCTGCCGGAGAAGCACCGTCACGCCGACGGCGAGCCGGTGCCGGCCTGATCGCGCGCGCCGGGATCTAGACCATGGCCAAGAAGAAACGCGGCGATGCGCACGGCGGCGGTCACGGCTGGTTCGTGACCTTCGCCGACCTGATGGGCCTGATGATGAGCTTCTTCGTGATGCTCGTCGCGTTCTCGACCCAGGACGCCAACAAGTTGAAGATCGTCGCCGGATCCATGCGCGACGCCTTCGGCGTGCAGAGCGAAGCGCGCTATGCCGGCATCGTCGAGTCCGACGGTCTGCCGACGCGGCCGCGGCTGAAGAACGTCGACCATATCCAGCCCGAGGAAGCTTCCAACACGCCGACGCCCGACCAGGATGATCGCGACCGCACCTCGGGGGCGAAGATCAAGGTCGACCGCAATTTCGCGCTCGCCGCGGCCTCGCTGCGCCAGGCGTTGCAGGACATGCCGGAACTGACGGAAATGTCCAAGCACATCATGTTTGAAGAGACCAAGCAGGGCCTCAACCTCGAGATCGTCGACCAGGATGGCCGCTCGATGTTCGCCGACGGCTCCAAGGTGCCTTACGACCGCACCCGCCGCTTGGTCGAGAAGCTCGCGATCCCGCTCAAGGCGACGCCGCTTCGCGTCTCCATCGCCGGCCACACCGCGGCGGGATTTGTGCCGGTCCGCAGCGACTACGGCGCCTTCGACCTGTCGGCCGACCGCGCGAATGCCGTGCGCCAGATCCTCGAACGCGAAGGATTGCCGCCGTCGCACATCTTCGCTGTCTCGGGCAAGGCGGACACCCAGCCGCTGTTTCCGGACGATCCCTCGCTCGCGGCCAATCGGCGGGTGACCATCACCCTGATGCGGGAAGATCCGCCACTGCCGCCGAATCTGAAGCCGTAGGGACTTGCGCTACCATCTTACCTGAGGCATCTCGTCGCGCTGCGGCGAGCGTGACCGCGCCGTCACAGCATCCGGCTCGGCGCCTGCTATGGTGGTGAGCCGGTTGACAGGCCCGCCGGAAGCGTCAAAAGGCGCCGGATCAAATTCAGGGACGAAGCGTTCTCCACCCTCATGACGGCGAGCATCACATCGACCGAGACCCAGGAAGGGCCGGTCACATCAGGTTTTTGGGCCCTTACGCTCGGGAGCATTGGCGTCGTCTTCGGCGATATCGGCACTTCGCCGCTCTATGCCTTCCACGAGGCGGTCAGAGGCGCGGCCCATGGCGAGCCGGTCTCGCGGGTCATCGTGCTCGGCGTGCTCTCGCTGATCCTATGGGCGCTTCTGATCGTCGTCACCGCCAAATACGTCCTGCTGCTGCTGCGCGCCGACAATAACGGGGAGGGCGGGACGCTCTCCCTGATGGCACTCGGCCAGCGTGCGCTCGGGCGGCGGAGCTGGTTCCTGCTCGCGCTCGGCGTGGTTGGCGCCTCCATGTTCATCGGCGATTCCATGATCACACCGGCCATCTCGGTGCTGTCGGCGGTCGAGGGTCTCAAGCTCGCAACCCCTGCGTTCGAGCACTACGTCGTGCCGCTCACGGTGCTCATCCTGGCATTGCTGTTCGCAGTGCAGAGCAAGGGCACCGCGCTGGTCGCCTCGGCGTTCGGGCCGGTGATGGTGGTCTGGTTCACCGTCATCGCGGTGATGGGAGCTGTCCACATCGCCGACGACCCCTCAGTGCTGGCGGCGATTAATCCCTATTACGCGGTGCAGTTCGTGCTGTCGCACGGCACGATCGGCCTTGTCACACTCGGCGCCGTGTTCCTGGCTGTGACCGGGGGCGAGGCGCTCTATGCCGATCTCGGCCATTTCGGGCGCAAGCCGATCCAGTCAGCCTGGATGTTCTTCGTGCTGCCGGCGCTCCTGATCAACTATTTCGGGCAGGGTGCGCTGGTGCTGTCCGATCCCAGCGCGATCGAGCATTCCTTCTATCGCATGGTGCCTGAAAGTCTGGTGCTGCCGCTGGTCGGGCTTGCGACTGTCGCGACCGTGATCGCTAGTCAGGCGGTAATCACGGGCGCCTATTCGCTGGTCTATCAGGCGGTGCAACTCGGCCTGCTCCCTCGCTTCGAGGTGCGCTACACCTCCGAGACCCATGCCGGCCAGATCTATCTGCCGCGCGTCAACCGGCTGCTGCTGATCGGTGTGATGCTGCTGGTGCTGCTGTTCCACACCCCCAGCAATCTGGCTTCGGCCTACGGCATCGCGGTCTCCACCACCATGGTCGCCGACGGCATCATGGGCTTCATTGTCATCTGGAAATTGTGGAACTGGCGCGCTGCCACGGCTGCGGCCGTGATCATGCCCTTCGTCGTCGTCGACCTAAGCTTCTTCAGTGCCAATCTGCTCAAGCTGCTCGAAGGCGCCTGGGTGCCGCTGCTGTTCGGCGTCGCCATGGCGGGGACGATTTGGACCTGGCGGAAAGGCTCGGGGATCCTGATCCAGAAGACGCGCCGGATCGAGGTGCCGCTGGACGATCTGATCCGAAGTCTGGAGAAGCGGCCGCCGCATATCGTCAAGGGCACGGCCGTATTTCTGACCAGCGATCCGTCGTTCGTGCCGACGGCGCTGCTGCACAATCTCAAGCACAACAAGGTGCTGCACGAGCACAACGTGATCCTGACCATCGAGACCGCGCATACGCCGCGGGTCGACCTGTCCGAGCGATTCCGCATGGAAAAGATCAGCGACAAGTTCTTCAAGGTCCGCTTGCGCTTCGGCTTCATGGAGCAGCCGAACGTGCCGAAGGCGCTCGCGATCGCGCGCAAGCAGGGTTGGCAGTTCGACATCATGTCCACGTCGTTCTTCGTGTCGCGACGATCGCTGAAGGCCTCGGCCCAGTCGGGCATGCCGCTGTGGCAAGACCACCTCTTCATCGCGCTGAGCCGGTCGGCCAACGACGCCACTGACTATTTCCAGATTCCCACGGGGCGCGTGGTTGAAGTCGGGACCCAGGTCACCATCTAAATGCAACTGCCGGAGTCATGCAAATTTGCATGCCTAAGGCCCGGAATCGGGCTATGCTATGCCGGTAGCGCAGGACTATAAGCCGCGCGCCCTTCCGCCATTGTGCAGTGAAGCATTTTAGAGGCCACCAGGCTCTCCATGACAAGCGACGTAGCAATTTCGGCCCCGGAAACGGCGGCGGCCAATGGCGATGCCCATACCACGGCTCGTTTCGGTGCGCTGACGCTCGGTAGCATCGGTGTCGTCTATGGCGACATCGGCACCAGCCCGCTCTACGCATTCCGCGAGGCCGTGATGGCGGCTTCGGGGGCGGAGGGGCTACCAACGCCGGCGGCCGTGCTCGGGGTGCTGTCGCTGATCCTGTGGGCGCTCATCGTCGTGGTGACGCTCAAATACGTCGTGATCCTGCTCCGCGCCGACAATAATGGCGAGGGCGGCACGCTGGCGCTGATGGCGCTGGCCCAGCGCGCCGTCGGAACCGGCGGAGCGACCGTCGTCCTGCTCGGCATCATCTCCGGCGCCCTGTTCTACGGCGATGCCGTGATCACGCCCGCACTTTCGGTGCTGTCGGCGATCGAAGGCATGAAAGACGTGACGCTGCGGTTCGAGCCCTACATCGTGCCGCTGACTGTGGCGATCCTGGTCGGCCTCTTCGCCGTGCAGTCGCGCGGCACCGCCCGGGTCGCCGCCTTCTTCGGCCCGATCATGTGCGTCTGGTTTGCGGTGATCGCCGCGGCGGCGGTCCATCCGATCATCGCGCAGCCGGAAGTGCTGTACGCGCTGAATCCGCTCTACGCCGTGTCATTCATGCTTCAGCATGGCGTCATCGGCTTCGTGACCTTGGGCGCGGTGTTCCTGGCGGTCACCGGTGCCGAGGCGCTCTATGCCGACCTCGGCCATTTCGGCAAGCGGCCAATCCAAACGGCCTGGTTGTCTATCGTGCTACCATCGCTCGCGCTGAACTATCTAGGGCAGGGGGCGCTCGTCCTCAGCGATCCCGGGGCGATCGTGAGTCCGTTCTTCCAGCTCTTCCCGCAAGGTTTTATTCGCGGCAGCATGGTGGTGCTTGCCACCATGGCCACCGTGATCGCGAGCCAGGCCGTCATCACCGGCGCCTATTCGCTGACGCGGCAGGCGATCCAGCTCGGACTGCTGCCGCGCTTCGAAATTCGCCATACGTCAGAGGCCCATTCCGGCCAGATCTTCATCCCGCGCATCAACCAGCTGCTGCTGGTTGCGGTGGTGCTGCTGGTACTCCTGTTCCGATCCTCCAGCGCGCTCGCCTCGGCCTACGGCATCTCCGTCACCGGCACCATGGTGGTCACGGCGATGATGGGCTTCGTCGTGATCTGGAAGGTCTGGCGGTGGTCTGCGTTCGCCGCCGCAGCGCTCATCGTGCCGTTCCTGTTTCTCGACCTGACCTTCCTCGCCGCGAACCTGCTCAAGGTGTTCGAGGGCGGCTGGGTGCCGCTGGCGCTCGGCGCGCTCATGATCATCCTGATGTACACGTGGCGGCGGGGCAGCCGGCTGCTGTTCGACAAGTCGCGCAAGCTCGAATTCCCGCTCGCCGACCTTGTGGCGATGCTGGAGAAAAGGCCGCCGCAGCGGGTGCCCGGCACAGCCGTGTTCCTGACCTCGGACCCACTCAGCGCGCCGACGGCGCTGATGCATAGTCTGAAGCACTACAAGGTGCTGCACGAGAAGAACGTCATTCTCACTATCGACACCGCGCAGACCCCGCGCATCGACCCGGCCGACCGGGTGCGGCTGGAGCAGATCTCACCGACCTTCTCAAAGGTGACGCTGAAATTCGGCTTCATGGAATCGCCCAACGTGCCCAAGGCGCTGGCGATCGCGCGCAAGCTCGGCTGGCAGTTCGATATCATGTCGACCTCCTTCTTCCTGTCGCGGAGGGCGCTGAAGCCGGCGGCCCATTCCGGTATGCCGCGCTGGCAGGACCGGCTGTTTATCTCGCTGAGCCGCTCGGCGAACGACGCCACCGACTATTTCCAGATCCCCTCTGGCCGCGTGGTCGAGGTTGGAACGCAGGTCACGATCTAGGCAGGCAAACCAACGCTGCGCTTCAAGTCGCTGCGATTTAGCTTTAACTTGCACCGCTCAGCTCAAGCCATTGTAGCGCTTGATTTTCGTCGGCCGAGAGGCGAGGTTGCCGCCGACCGGGTGCCCCGGCCAATAGGCGCGACGTTGGAGGATGATGTGGCAAATCAGGTACAGGATCTGACCCCGGACGAGGTCTCCAAAGGTGTCGCGGAAGGCCGCTATCTGCTGGTCGACGTCCGCGAGCCGAACGAGGTCGAAGCCGAGGCCTATCCTTACGGCGTCGTGGTTCCGCTCTCGACCTTCGATCCCAAGGCGATCCCGGATCCCGAAGGCAAGCAGGTCGTGTTCGCCTGCCGATCGGGCAAGCGCTCGGTGACCGCCTCGCTCGCGGCGCAGGCGGCGGGCCTGCCTTACGACAAGCATCTGGCCGGCGGCATGCTGGGCTGGAAAGCGGCCGGTCTTCCCAGCAAGGTTGGCGGCTGAGCTCGCGATGACGACCAAGAGCTCGTCGCTAAACAAGGTCTTCGCCGACCTTCCCGTCACCATCTTCGAGGCGATGTCGCAGGCCGCGCGCGACAATGCCGCAATCAATCTCGGCCAGGGTTTTCCTGACGATCCCGGCCCCGAGGACATCCGCCGGGCCGCGGCTGATGCCTCTCTGCACGGCTACAACCAGTACCCCTCGATGATGGGCCTGCCCGAGCTGCGCCAGGCGATCGCAACCCATTACGGGCACTGGCACGGGCTCAAGCTCGATCCGATGAGCGAAGTGATGGTGACCTCCGGGGGCACCGAGGCGCTGACCTCGGCAATTCTCGCGGTGGTTCAGCCCGGCGACGAGGTGGTCTGCTTCCAGCCAGTCTATGATTCCTACCTGCCGATCATCCGACAGGCGGGCGGCACTCCGCGCCTCGTCCGACTCGAGCCGCCGCACTGGCGGCTGAATGAGGACATGCTGAAAAGCGTCTTCAATTCAAAGACCAAGGCGGTGCTGTTCAACAACCCTTTGAATCCCTCCGCGGTGGTGTATCCGCGCGAGGACCTCGAGCTGCTGGCGCGCTACTGCCAGGAGTTCGATGTCATCGCGATCTGCGACGAGGTCTGGGAGCACGTCACTTTCGACGAGCACAAGCACATCCCGCTGATCACCATCCCCGGCATGCGCGAGCGCACGATCAAGGTCGGCTCGGCCGGCAAAATCTTCTCGTTGACGGGGTGGAAGATCGGCTTCGTCTGCGCCGCGCCGCCGCTCTTGCGCGTCGCCGCCAAGGTGCACCAGTTCTTGACCTTCACCACCGCGCCGAACCTCCAGGCCGCCATCGCCTACGGCCTCGGCAAGCCCGACGACTACTTCCTGTCGATGCGCAAGGACCTGACGCGGAGCCGCGACCGTCTCACCAAAGGGCTGGAGAGCCTCGGTTTTCCTGTGCTGAGGTCGCAAGGCACCTACTTCCTCACGGTCGATCTGTCGCCGCTCGGGCTGAACGAGAGCGACACCGAGTTCTGCTGGCGGATTGTGAAGGACTACAAGGTGGCGGCGATCCCGGTGTCGGCCTTCTACGAGCAGGACCCGGTGACCTCGGTGGTGCGCTTCTGCTTTGCCAAGAAGGACGAGACGCTCGACACAGCACTCGAGCGGCTGTCGGATGCGGTGCGCGGGCGCAAGAGGTAGAAGATGACGAACGTCGGCCGCTTCAGGCTTTGCTTCGCTCTCGCAATTGCCGCAGCGCTGACGTTGCTCTCCGCCCCTGCAAGTGCGGAGGAACGGGTCGTCAACTTCTACAACTGGTCCAACTACATGGCGCCGGAGGTCCTTGAGAACTTCACCAAGGAAACCGGCATCAAGGTGGTCTACGACACCTTCGACGCCAACGAGACGCTGGAGACGCGCCTGATGGCCGGCAAGTCCGGCTACGACGTCGTGGTGCCCACCGCCTATTTCCTGCAGCGCCAGATCAAGGCCAATATTTTCCAGAAGCTCGACAAGTCGATGCTGCCTAACTTGGCCAACGCCTGGCCCGTGGTGACCGAACGCCTCGCGATCTATGATCCCGGCAATGTCTACGCCGCCAACTACATGTGGGGTACGACGGGCATCGGCTACAATGTCGCCAAGGTGAAGCAGATCCTGGGGCCGGATGCGAAGATCGACAGCTGGGACATCGTCTTCAAGCCCGAGAATTTGACCAAGTTCAAAGACTGCGGGGTGCACATGCTCGACTCCGCCGACGACATCTTTCCGGCAGCGCTGAATTATCTCGGGCTCGATCCGAACTCGACCAACCAGGCGGACCTGGAGAAGGCTGCCGACGTCGTGGCAAAAGTCCGCCCGTCCGTGCGCAAGTTTCACTCCTCCGAATACTTAAGCGCGCTCGCTACCGGCGAGATCTGCTTCGTGGTCGGCTGGTCCGGCGACATCATGCAGGCCCGCGCCCGCGCTGCGGAGGCCAAGAGTGGCATCGAGATCGGCTATGCCATTCCGAAAGAGGGTGCGCAGATGTTCTTCGACAATCTCGCGATCCTCGCGGATGCCAAGAACGTCAAGGAGGCCTACGAGCTGATCAACTATCTCTACCGCCCCGATGTTGCCGCCAAGAACTCGGACTTCCTGTCCTACGCCAACGGCAACCTCGCCAGCCAGAAACTGGTCAACCCAAAGATTTTGAACGACAAGAACATCTATCCGGACGAGGCGACGCTTTCGAAGCTCTTCGTCATCACCGCGCGCGAGCCGGCGACGCAGCGCATCATCAATAGACTCTGGACCAAGGTGAAGACGGGGCGGTGAGGAGCACACCCGTCATTGCGAGGAGCGAAGCGAAGCAATCCAGAATCTCTCCGCGGAGGCACTCTGGATTGAATCGTCGCTTCGCTCCTCGCAATGGCGGCGTAACTACCGCCACCTTCTATGCAGCCACAGCCATTGCTCCGGATGCTCGCGCACCCAGCTTTCCACCACGCTCGTGATCGCCTGGGTCGTGCCCTGGATGTCGATCTTGCCGTCGGCATCGCGCACCGGCTTGATCTCTTCGGTGAGCTCGCCGCGAAAGCGGCCGTCGGGCAGGCGGATGATGCGCACACCGTGGATCGGGCACTCGACCTGGCGCAAGAGGCGCGCCAGCATCGGGTTGGCGCGGGTCTTGCGGCCGAAGAAGGTGACCTCGACGCCGGCCGTCAGATATTGATCGATCAGCATCGCGACGTGCTTGCCGTCCTTGAGCGCCTGCGCGAGCCGCAGCGGCGCGTCGCGGCCTGCCGGGATCAACGTGCCCATGTTGACTTGGCGCATCTCCTGGATGATGCGGTCGGCGGAGGCGATGTTCGGTCGGCGATAGAGGATCGCAGTATCCAGCCCATGCGCGACGGCGGCGAGCGCCGGCAATTCCCAATTGGCCAGATGCGCGGCGAAGATCAGCGCCGGCTTGCCATCGTCGCGGATCTGGTCGAACAGCTCGATGCTGCGCGGCGACAATTCGATCCGGCTCTTCTCGGGGTGATCGCGGTCGTAGTCCCAGACATGGTCGATATGGGCGAACTCGGCGCCGACGCGGCCGAGATTGTCCCAGACGCCCATCAGGATCTGTTCGATCTCCTCTGGCGACTTCTCCGGAAATGCCGCAGTGAGGTTGGCGCGGCCGATGCGATGCTCGCGCAGACGCGGGCCGATGAGCTTTACGACGCGCGCGAAAAAGTCCGAAGTCTTGACCGGATCGAAATAGCGCGTGGTGCGCAGCAAGCCGACAGTCGCGGCGCCGATCAAGCTGCCGCCGAGCGATTTGGCAGCCTCCCGCGCGCGGGCCTTCGTGCTCGCAGTCAGCAGTGCCATGCGTCCGGTCAGGCCGGTTCGCGGGTCAGGATCAGCGAGGCGTTCTGGCCACCGAAGCCGAACGAGTTCGACATCACCGCGGTGACGCGGGCATCGCGGGCCTTGTTGCCGACGACATCGAACAGGATCGTCGGATCCGGGGTCTCGTAGTTGATCGTCGGCGGGATACGCTGATGCTCGAGCGTGAGCAGCGAGAAGATCGCCTCGACCGCACCGGCGGCCGAGATGGTGTGGCCGACCATCGACTTATTAGAGGTGACCGGAATCTTCTGCGCGAGCTCGCCGAACACTGCCGACGTCGTGTTGAACTCCATCTTGTCGTTTTCGGGCGTCGCGGTACCGTGCGCGTTGATGTGGTCGATCTGGTCCGGCGTCATGCCGGCATCGGCCAGCGTCTTGTTCATGCAGCCGATGATCGGCTTGCCGTCGGGCGAGGAGCGGGTGCGATGGAAGGAATCGGTGAGCTCGCCGCAGCCGGCGATCACGCCGAGGATCTTTGCGCCGCGCGCGGTCGCCGCCTTGTAGCTTTCCAGCACGAGCGCGCCGGCGCCTTCGGCCATGACGAAGCCATCGCGGTTCTTGGAGAAGGGGCGGGAGGCCGCCTGCGGCGGATCGTTCTGGGTCGAGAGCGCCGAGAGTAGCGAGAAGCGCACCAGCGCCTCCGGATTGACGGTACCGTCGGTCGCGACGCACAGCGCAGCGTCGGTCTCGCCACGCCGGATCGCCTCGACGCCGAGCTGGATCGAGGTCGCGCCCGACGCGCAGGCCGTCGATAGTGAGATCGGCGAACCCTTGGTGCCGAAAGTCTCGGCGAGATGCGCGGCGACCGAGCCGAACATGAAGCGGTGATGATAGTCGCTGTACTTGCCGCCGCCGGAGATGCGCAGGAGGTCGTCGTAGTTGAAGTCGGTCTTTCCGACGGCGCGGCCAAGCTCGCGCCGCTGCGGCCATTCGACCTCGACCGGCGCGACTGCGAGGAAGAGGGGACCGGGGAAATCCTCCTTGGCGCCGATGCCGGCCTGCTCGAGCGCTTCCTCCGTCACCAGCTCCGCCATCCGCTCGGAGAGGCCGGTGGAGGAGAACGGATCGACGCTGACGAAATCCACCGTACCAGCCATCGTGGTCTTCAGGCCGTCGACCGGAAAACGCGTGATAGTGCGGATGCCGGATTCGCCGGCGACCAGCTTCGCCCAATTGTCGGCCTTGCCGGCGCCGAGCGAGGTCATGATGCCCATGCCGGTGACGACGACGACGGGACGGCCGAATTTGTCGCGTGGTGCAGTCATTTCGACCCCCTGAGCTAGCTCACTGCCTCGATCAGCGCCATGCCTTCGCCGCGCCAGTGTCCGGCCCCTATCACCACGATCTGGGTGGGCGCGCCCTGCATTTCAATCTCGGTCCCGGTGGAATCATTCGGCGGGAACAATGCACCGCGCGAGATCGACAGTGCGGCCAGGGCAATTCCGAGCGGGAATTGCGTTTCCATGGTGTGGCCGAACATGGTGCCGGTCGAGCGCACCGGCAGATCCGCATGGCCCCTCAGGAAGCTGCGCTCTTCCGAGGTCGCGGGCTCGGCGCCGGTCGCGCCTGATATGATCGCGGCCTTGCCCTCGCGCTTGGGCAGCTTTTCCCAAAGCTTCTCCAGCGTCGAGGCCATGTCGCCAGGCTGCTTGCGGCGGGCAAGGTCGGCGACGACGCTGGTGAGCTTGGCGAACGGCTTTGCGCCGCGCGCCTCTGCATGCGCCTTCGACTCCAGTACCAGGAAGGCGCCGGCCGAACCGAGCGCGAAGCCGGGACGGTCCTTGCGCGCCCACACCGGAGCGAACTTGTCCTTCAGGTTGAAGTCGCCGAATTCGTAGAGGACCATCAGGTCCTTGCGTTCGCCATTGTGCGAGCCACCGACCAGCGCAATGTCGCTCTCACCCGAGGCGATGCGCGCGAGCGCAATGCGGGCGGCGTCCGCGCCCGCGACCTCTTCGCCCATGAAGGTGCGCGAAGTGCCGCCGAGACCATGGACGATGGCGATGTTGCCGGCGAGCAGGTTGGAGAGCTGGGCCAGGAACAACGTCGGCCGCAGGTCGCTCATCAGCCGTTCGTTGAGGAAGCCGGGGGCGTTGGCGCCCTTGGCCTCGGCCGTGAGCACACCGGTGTCGACGTTGAGATCGCGCTCGCCGCCGCCTGCGGCCACCACCATGTCAATCTTCGACAGGATATCCTTGTTGCCCTTGATCCCGGCGGAATCGAGCGCCAGGCCCGCGGCATAGGTGCCAATACGCTGCCAGGCTTCCATCTGGCGCTGGTCGCCCTTCTTCGGAATCTGGCTGTCGAAAGAGACCGGCATCAAGGGATGCACGATGTAGGGCGCAAAGCCCTTCTCGTCGACATTGATGCGCTTCTCCTGGAGCGCAGCCCAGTTGGCGTCGAGCCCCTCGCCGAGCGAGGTGGCAAGTCCAATGCCGGTGATCCAGACTTCCGTCTGGGCGGGCTTCGTCGCGAAGGTGTCGGTCATGGCGAAACGGCCTGTTGCGGAAAGCCGACGCGTTTGGCGATTGCGTCCATGTGTCCGCGCATATCCGCATTGGGAAAGGGAATCTGCGTGAAGGTGAGCGTCGAATTCGCGCGCAGCTTGCCGCCGACCCGGATCTTGGCTTCGGTGACCGCGTAACCCGAGCCTTGATGGGACAGGGTCGCCTCGATGCTCATGACATCACCGGGGTAGACCGAGCCGCGGACCTTGGCCTCCTTCACGGCGGCGAGGATCGGCATGCGCTCGAACTTCAGCACGCCGAGCTGAAGCCAGCCCGAAGCCTGCGCCATCGATTCGATCAGGAGCACGCCGGGCATCAGCGGATAGCCCGGGAAGTGTCCCTCGAAGATGGTGCTTGCGTTCGGAACCTGGGCCTCGACGACAATCGTCTTCTCGTCGACGTTTAAGTCGACGATCCGATCGATCATGTGGAAGTATTCGAGTTGCATGGCCGCGCGCTTAGGCGCCCGCGCCCTTGGCCGCGACGAGCTCGTCGATGCGCGCGCACAGGTTCTTCAGCACGAAATACTGCTCGGTGGTCGCCTTGCCGTCGTTGACCTCCTGGGTCCACTTTTCAAGCGGCAGCTTGATGCCGAACTGCTTGTCGATCGCGAACGCGATATCAAGAAAATCGAGGCTGTCGATGCCGAGATCATCTATGGCATGGCTATCCGGCGTGATCGTGTCGCGCGGGATGTCGCAGGTTTCAGCGATGATCGTGGCGACCTGATCGAATGTGGAAGACATCACTAAGCCTTTGATATATTGCAGGTATTTGTCAGATTCCAGAGTGGCAGGGTGGGTGGGCATCGCGCCCCTGATGACGCCCTCAAACCCCCCTCTGGCCGGGTCGAAAGCCCGTATATCGGAGCGCCGCCCTGAGTTCAATGGAGCCGGCCAGGCGCGGAGACAGGGCTGGGGATGCCCGCCACGGGCCGTCCAGTGAGGGACCGCCGGCAAGGCGCGCCTAGATGTGCGGCGTCGTGATCTTGACGCAGTCGCGGCGGCCCATCAGCACGCAATCCTGAGTCCGGCGCAGGTCGGCAATACTCACGGCGAGCCAAATCCCGATCGCGGTCAGCGCGATGGTGAAGGCGAGCGCCGCGATATTGGCGAGCATGCGGTGGCGGAAATCGTCCGGTCCGGTGCGGGGCTGCTCGTAGCGCGATAGGTCGAGCGGCTCCGGCGCCGCGCGCAATGACTGCACGGTGCCGCTGCCCCGGCGAACCATGGCGGAAGGCGAGGTGCGCGGCCTGAATTGGAGCACCCGGTGCTCGTCATCAGAGCTTATGGGCCGCTGGCTTTTCATAGGGCAGGGGATCACTCCGAAGCAGCGATTTTTAAATAGCATACGTGATGAGCGCGTTGCAGAAAATCTTCTCAACGCCCAGATGCATTTCCTATTCGCACTATTTTGCATAGCGCGCCGCCAAGCGTCACGAGCCGGCCGTAAAGTGGTCAAGAATATGCGGTTGCGTTGCAATATTGGCCGGGGAACTCACGCGTGCTCTCGTCCACATCGGCTTGTGATCTGCGCGTGCAGCCCAACGCCTTTGCCGTCGCTGGGGCGATGGCATAGTCCAGGGAACCTGTTCCGCCAATCGCAACCAAGTGAGAGACCGTTCGAGATGACAAATACGCGCGAGCCGAGAGTGCACCCGGTCCCCATCCTGTCGCTGCGGCCGACGCAGATGACGGTCGGCATGCGCGAGGTCAAGGAGAAGCGCAAGCGCTGGCGCGAGCACGACAAGAAGAAGCAGGCCGACCTGCTCGGCAAGCACATGATCCCCGTCGTCTACGGCCCGGACCAGCGCTATTACGTGATCGATCATCATCATCTCGGCCGCGCATTGCACGACGAGGGCATCAAGGAGGTGCTGGTCACCATCGTCGGCGACCTCAGAATGGTCGAGCGCGAGGCGTTCTGGGGCGTCCTGGACAACAAGCGCTGGGTCTATCCCTACGACGCCAAGGGCGAAAGGCGGCCGTTCCGGGACCTGCCGAAATCGGTGGCCGACCTCAAGGATGACCCGTTCCGCAGCCTCGCCGGCGAGCTCCGCCGCATCGGCGGCTTCGCCAAGGATACGACGCCATTCTCCGAATTCCTGTGGGCCGACTATCTGCGCCGAAAACTCTCGCGCAAGCTGGTCGATGCCGATTTCGACAAGGCGCTCGAGAAGGCCATGTCCTCGGCTAGAAGCAAGGATGCGATCTATCTGCCCGGCTGGTGCGGGCCGGCGGACGAGGATTAGGGGCACATGGATACTGCACCGCAATCCGACCTCATCACAGCCTCTTGAGCGAAATCATTTTCCGCCCGCATGAAGCGGTCCTGAAATAGAGCCGTCCCATCCTTTGGGGCAATCGGGCTCACACGGGAGGCAAGAATGCGCCGTCTGGTTTTCGCTGTTGCCCTGCTCGCCCTTGCGTCAGCGGGGGTTTCGGCCTCGTTTGCGGCAGTTCACCATGCCAAGACATTGACGTTGACGTTTGCCGAGCGCTTTGCTCCGGCACTCGAGTTGATGGCAAAGCGCTAGCGGCATAGCGCTTCGTAGCCGCACGCAATGCATCACCGCGACCCCTGCTCGTACGGAGTCGCTGGACCCTGCGGCGGAAGGTGAGCGCGCGGCGAGCGCACGGCGAGCCGAAAGCGCCTAAACGCTGCTTTCAGGCTTCTGCTCGGAGGCTGTTTCATGGAGCAGTTCCTCCTGGCCACCGAGCATCCGGTGCAGCCAGCGCTCGACGCGGCGGCCGACCGTCAGAAGAACGAAGGCGAACGCCAGCGCGGCTGCGACGATCTTCCATTGTCCGGTGCCGCAGACGATGCCGAGACAGGCAGCGAGGAACGTGCAAGCCGCACTGGTCAGGCCGCTCACGCGAAAACCTTTGCTCTCGTGGACAATGACGCCGGCACCGAGGAAGCCGATCCCGGTCAGGATGCCCTGGATCACCCGGCTCGCCGCATCGGTGATTCTGCCGGGCTCGGCGAACTCGACCGCGAGCAGCACGACGGCCGCGGTGGAGAGCCCGACGATGCCGAGCGTCTTCAGTCCGATCGGCTTACCTTGCAGATCGCGGTTCAGGCCGATCGCTCCGCCGGCAAGCGTGGCGCTGCCGAGACGCAGCACGATTTCGGGCCAGTCGAGCTCAGTCATTGCGTGTCGATCACTTCTTCGGCAGCCGTCCCATCAGATAGAACTCCTCGTTCGGGCGCATGCCCGTGAAATTCGCCAACCGATTCGAAAGTGCGAAGAAGGCGGAGATCGCGGCGATGTCCCAGATGTCGTCGTCGCTGAAGCCGTGCGGCGCGAGTGCTGCGAAATCGTCCTCTGAAATCCGCTGCGCCTCGGCCGAGACCTTCATCGCAAAGTCGAGCATCGCCTTCTGCCGCGGCGTGATGTCGGCCTTGCGGTAATTGATCGCGATCTGGTCAGCGATGAGCGGATTCTTGGCCCGAATGCGCAGGATCGCGCCATGTGCGATCACGCAATATTGGCACTGGTTGGCCGCCGAGGTCGCGACCACGATCATCTCGCGCTCGGCCGTGGTGAGGCCGCCGTCCTTCTCCATCAGTACATCGTGATAGGCGAAGAAGGCGCGAAACTCGTCGGGACGATAGGCCAGCGTCAAGAACACGTTCGGCACGAAGCCGCTCTTCTCCTGCACGGCGAGGAGCCGCGTGCGGATGTCGTCGGGCAGCGTGTCGAGGGCGGGAGCGGGGAAGCGTTGCGCGGGCTTTGTCATTTGCATGGACTCCGGCTTAGGGCCGGCAAACATAGTCGATGCGGGCGGCCGTCTCAACGTGCTGCATGTGCCGTGGGACGCACCCCGGACGCAGCGCAGCCCTTGTCCAGCGGTGCCCTGCAGAGCCGGGGCCCATCTTTCCGAGAGTGCGGTGCGTGTGGCGTGGGTCCCGGCCCGGCGCAGCAGCGTTGCACGCTGTGGCGCGTCCCGGACACGCGCGGGCTTACCGCAACGGCTTCTTCAGCAGCGAGAAGCGGTCGGGATCGAGGCCCATCGACGGTTGCAGCATCGGCGCTTCGAGGCTGGACATCGTCTTGGCGGGAGGGGCCGAGAACAGTGGATCGTTTGGTACGTCGCGCTGCGAGGTGGCGCCGCGCCAGCGTTCGAGCACGGCGCTGACGAAATGCATGTCGTGACCGGAGGTGACCGAGGGCACGCTGCTGATGGTGGCTTCGCCGCGCGGCAATTGATGCGGCGGCACCTCCTTGAAGCGAAGCCGCGTCGGCAGGGCGACGCCTTCCCCGAACGCCAGCACCTCGCGGGTGCCGAGCGAGGGCACGAAGGACAACAGGTTGGCGGCCGCGTCCGACACGGCGGCGCGGAGCAGCGCCTGGTCGCGCTCGTTGGCGAGACGCATCGTGAACAGCGTGTTGCACTGGGAGATGATGGTGGCGTCGAGCTCGGCCGGGCGCTGGGTGATGAGGCCGAGATAGACGCCGTATTTGCGGCCCTCTTTGGCAATGCGCGAGACCGCCTTGCGGGTCGGCCCGAAGCCGATGTTGCGGTCGGCGGAGGCGTAGCGATGCGCTTCCTCGCACACGAACAGCAGCGGCGAGACGCCGTCGCTCCACAGGCCGAAGTCGAAAGCCATGCGGCAGAGCACCGAGACGACGGAATCGATGACCTCGGCCGGGAAGCCGGCCAGCTGCATCACCGTCATCGGCTTGCCGTTGGCCGGCAGGCGGAACAAATGGCTAATCACCTCGGCCATGGTGTCGCCGCCGACATTGGCGTTGTCGAACATGAAGGCGTAGCGGGGGTCGTTGCGGACGGCCTCGATGCGCGAGATCAGTTTGTGATAGATGATGCGCGACGAGCGGTTCTCGAGCTTGCCCATGCGCTCGTCGATCAGCGAGATCAAGTCAACCAGGCGATACGGCACTGGCGTGTCGGCGGTGTAGCCGACCTGCTTGGGATCGATGCGCTTGAGACCGATGCGGTCGGCGTTCTGGTACTGGGTATAGACGCCCTTCGCGATCGGGATCACCTCGGCGAGAATGTCGAGCTCCTCAGGCACGCCCGCGCGGCCGCCGAACAGCACGTCGACGATTTCCTCGAAGTTGAACAGCCAGAACGGCAGCTTTAGATTCCGCGGATTGAGCACCAGCGCGCGATCGCCGAAGCAGCGGCCATATTCGTTGTGCACGTCGAGCAGGAAGATGCGCAGGTTCGGACGCGCCTTCAGGATCTCGTTCAGCAGCAGCGAGACGCCGGTCGATTTGCCGACGCCGGTCGATCCCAGCACCGCGAAGTGCTTGGACAGCATTTCCTCGACGTCGACATAGGCGACGACCGAGCGGTCCTGCTGGAGGAAGCCGACATTGATCTGGTCCGACCCGATCGGCGCGTAGATCGTGCGCAACTCCTGGCTCGTGATCAGGTCGACGGCATCGCCGATGGTTGGATAATTGGTGACGCCTCGCTGGAATTTCGGCTTGTCGGTGGCGTTGAGGATCTCACCAAGCAGGTCGACCGAGGCAATCGCAATGTAATTGTCGCTAGCCGACAGGTTTTCGCAGGAGACCTCGGTGATCATTGCGACGATAACCGAGTTTGCGCAGCGGATACTGACGAAGCGGCCGACGGTCGCCCGAACCTCCGAGACCGGCATCCGGCTTTCCGCCAGAAGCCCGACCCGGGCGAGCGATCCGCGAACCGAAATCACGCGTCCAAAGGATGTCACAATGAATGAACCTGGCAAGAGCAACGGGTTTGGTCCGGACTATGCGCAGCCGTCGCTGCACAAACGGTTAAGCCGCAGGCGCGGCCGCTTCGTTAAATCCGCGGCAATCCGGCCGAAAGGTGGTTTCCTATCCGCGTTGAGAGAAGAAATGGCAGGAAAAAGCTACATTGGGAGGTTCAGGAGAGCCGAAGGCGGTTAAGGAAGGCTTTACCATTGGAGGCAGTCAGGGTTCCGCCGTTCGGGAGTAATTGTTCCCGGGAGCGGCGCGCCCTCCCGTTGGAAGATGTTTGATTTGTTGACGAGACCTAATGATTTGTACATTAGTACAAATGAACCGACGGCTTCAGTGTCCGCCATGGCGTGGGCGCATCGCAGTCTCACGCCCGATTGCGGGATTCGGTCCTGCGGATCGCAGCCAACGCTGACGGCGACGTTTGGAGGGAAGCATGCAGCCCGAACCGATCCTCGATCTCGCCCATCTCGGCCACATGGAGCTCTTGACGCCGAAGCCTGATGAAAGCCTGAAGTTCTTCGTCGATGTCATGGGCATGACCGTGAGCGGGCAGAACGGCGAGTCGGTCTACTTGCGCGGTTGGGACGATTACGAGCGCTATTCGCTCAAGCTCACGGCCTCGAAGACCTCGGGCATGGAGCACATGGCGTTGCGCGCGCGCAGTCAGCAGGCCTTGGAACGCCGAGTCGCCGCGCTGAAAGGCTCCGGCTTCGATATCGGCTGGATCGACGGCGATATGGGGCAGGGGCCGACCTTCCGCTGCCGTGATCCTGATGGACACATCGTCGAACTCTATTACGAGACCGAATGGTATCAGGCGCCGCCGGAGCTGAAGCCCGCACTGAAGAACCAGGCCCAGCGCTTTCCGGCCCGCGGCGTCAACGTGCGCCGGCTCGACCATCTCAACTGCCTCGCCGTCGACATCAAGGCCAACCGCGAGTTCTTCGAGAACTATCTCGGCTGCCGTCTCACCGAGCAGATCGTGCTGAACGACGGTCGTGAAGCCGCGATGTGGCTGACGATGTCGAACAAGAGCTACGACTTCGCCTATTCGCTCGACCATTCAGGCACGCCCGGCCGCTTCCATCACGTCACCTACGCGCTCGACAGCCGCGAGGAGATTTTGCGCGCTGCAGACATTTTCCTGGAGAACGGCGTGCACATCGAGACTGGCCCGCACAAGCACGCGATCCAGCAGACCTTCTTCCTCTACGTCTATGAGCCTGGCGGCAACCGCGTCGAGGTCGCCAACGCCGGCGCGCGTCTCATCCTCGCGCCGGACTGGAAGCCGATCGTGTGGACCGAGGAGGAGCGCAAGAAGGGCCAGGCCTGGGGCCTGAAGACGATCGAGTCGTTCCACACGCATGGCACGCCGCCGGTGGAGATCAAAAAGCACGCCTAATTTGCGGATGCGCGTGCGCGCGCGATCGTCTCGCGCACGCCGGTCCAGGCCGGCTTCTCCGGTGCGAACTGCTTGCGCAGAAAGGTGACGAGCTCCTCGACCTGCGCGTCGCTCAGGCTGCCCTTGAAGGCGGGCATGTAGCCGAGATCGCTCGACACCGGATCGGCAATGCCGTGCAGGATCACCTGCACGAGATTGTCCGAGCTCGCGCTATGCAGATTGCTGTTGAGCGCGAGCGAGGGCCTGGTGCCGAACAGCGGCGGGCCGCCGACCTCGTGGCAGACCGCGCAGGCGCCGACATAGAGCCGCGCGCCCGTGGACGCGCCGACAGTGACTTGCGTCGCGTTCTCGAGTTTTGTTGCGAGCGCGTCTTGCATTTGTCCGTCGCTCGCGGTGTCATTGAAGGAATTGAGATAGACCGCCATTGCGCGGATGTCCTGATCGGACAGGGCCTTGAGGTCCCGGACGATCGGCGCCATCGGGCCGGCCGCGACGCCGTGATAGCGCGAATGACCAGTGCGCAAGTAAGCGAAGAGTTCGTCCTCGTTCCACGGAATAGGTGCGCGGGAGAGCGAGGTCAGGGCCGGAGCTTCCCAGCCTTCGGCAAAGCCTCCGGCGAGATAGGCCTGGCGCTGCTCGGCACCGAGTGCATTGCGCGGCGAATGGCAGGCGCTGCAATGGCCGAGACTCTCGACTAGATAGGCGCCGCGATTCCAAAGCTCAGACTTCGCGGGATCGGGCTTGAATTCATCCGCCTCGTGAAACAGCGCGTTCCATCCCGCGAGCAGTGGCCGAAGATTGAAGGGGAAGGCGAGCGCGTTGGCAGGCTGTGTCGCGCGCACCGCAGGCTGTGCCATCAGGTAGGCATAGAGCGCCTGCAGGTCGGCCTCGCTGGTCTTCGAAAAATGTGTGTAGGGGAAGGCAGGATAGAGCTGCCGTCCGTCGCGATGCACCCCGTCGCGCATCGCGCGCTCGAAGGCGGGGTAGGACCAGGCGCCGATGCCGGTCTCGACATCGGGCGTGATGTTGGTCGAGTAGATCGTGCCGAACGGCGTTTCCAGCGCACGGCCACCGGCATTGAGCGCGCCTCGAACCGTCGTATGGCACTCCGCGCAATTGCCGAGCGCCGCGAGTTGTTCGCCGCGGGCGATCGTTGCCGCGGAATAGACCGACGCGTCGGGTTGGGCGATGGGTGCGATCGCGCGCCCCGGCAGCAGCGCCGCGCCGACTCCGATCGCGGCGGTGCAGACGGCCGCGATCGTCGCAAAGATACCGGCGCGTTGGGCGAACGGATTCTCCCAGATGCGGGATGGCGGCGGGGTGGCCGGCGCGGGCAGGGCCTGCGGCGCGGCCGCCGCATCGCCGTGCAATCCCCTGAGAATGCGTTCCGGCGTGAATGGCGGCTCGCGAAAGCGCACGCCGGTGGCATCGAAGATCGCATTGGCGATCGCCGCCGCGCTCGGCACTGAGGCAGATTCGCCGACGCCGAGCGGCGGCTGGTCCTGACGCGGCAGCATCAGCACGTCGATCTTGGGCACGTCTGGGAAGGGGATGATCGGATAGGCCCCCCATTCGCGCGCTGCCACCGCGCCGCGCTCGAACGAGACCTCCTCCATTAGCGCGCGGCTGGTGGACTGGATGACGTTGCCGTGAATCTGGTGACGCACGCCGTCCGGATTGATCATCAGGCCGGAGTCCTGTCCGGCGACCACGCGCGTGATGCTGACGTCGCCGGTGCTTTTGTTCACCGCGACGTCTGCAACCCAGGCCGACCACGCCGCGCCATAGCCGGGGAACTTGCTGTGGACGTAGAGCGCATAAGCAAAGCCACGCCCGTGCACGATCTCGCCGTCTTTCTCTTCGCGGACCGGTCGCGGCGTCCAGCCTGCGCGCTCGGCGACCGCATTGACGAGGTCAACGGCGCGCTGATCCTTCAGGTAGCGCAGGCGATACTCGATCGGGTCGACGCCGGCCTCTGTCGCGGCCTCATCGATATAGGATTCATGTGCAAAGGTGTTCGGCAGCGCCGAGACGCCGCGAAACCAGGACGCGCGCACGATCGGCGGCATGTCGTGGGCGACGACGCGCATGTGGTCGTAATCGTAAGGCGGAATAGCGGTGCGGTCGCCCATCTGGAGCACGGCGGGCTCGGGCGAGATCCGCCCGGTCAGCAGCAGCGCCAGGGTCGGCGCGGCGTTCGAGGGGTAGCGCGTGGCGAGATCGTAGGCAGCGATGCCGCCGCCGGCGTCGAGGCCGCCATTGACGTCGATGAGCTGCGCGGTGCCCTTGGGTTCCCAGGCGTGCTCCTGCTCGCGCGTCAACTGCACGCGCACGGCCCGGCCGACCGCGCGCGACAGCAGCAGGGCGTCCGCCGTGACGTCATCGGCGCAGTTGCGGCCATAGCAGCCGGCGGCCTCCAGCCGGATCACCTCGATCTCGCTCTCCGGACGCTCGATCAGCAGCGCCAGATCGCTGCGCAGCACGTGCGGGTTCTGCGTGCCGGACCAGACGCGGATGTTGCCATCCTGGAAGTCGGCGACCGCGCAGGACGGGCCGATCGAGGCGTGCATCTGATACGGCCAGACATAAGTGCGCTGCATCGGCTTGGCCGCGCCCGATATCGCCGCGTCGACGTCGCCCTTGTCGATCAGCGTGCGCGGCGTCGATGGATTGGCGCGCAGCGCGCTCTCGACATCAGCGAGATCGGTCAGCGCGGGTGTCGGCTTCCAGCTCACCTTGAGCTGCTCTGCCGCCCGGATCGCATTCTCCTCGCGCTCGGCGACCACGCCGACGAAATCACCGATGCGCACGACGGCAACCAATCCGGGAATGTCGCGCACCGACGCCTCGTCGAGGGCGATCAGGCTGGTGCCGACGAACGGACCGGCATCGACGCCGGCATAGGGCGGACGCACCACGCGGCCGTGCAGCATGCCGGGCACGCGGATGTCGTGCACGAAAGTTAGCTCGCCCGTGGCCTTGGCCGGCAGGTCGACCCGCGGCACCGACTGGCCGACGATGGCATAATCGCCAACCGCCTTGACGACGACGTCATCGGCAAGCTCCAGGCTGATCGTCTCGCCGCCGATCAGTTCGCCATAGCTGACGCAGCGATTGTCGGGCCCGCGCACGAGACCGTCGTCGATCTTAAGCTCGGCCGCCGGCAGTTCGAGCCGCTCGGCCGCGCGTGCGATCAAGAAGTGCCGCGCCTGGGCTGCGGCCTTGCGCAAGGGCACAGCCGTGATCTGGATCGTCTCGCTCGCGATCGTCGCGCCCTGGTTCGGCACCAGTGCGGTATCGCCGAGCACGATGACGACGCGCGCAAAGGACACGTCCAACTCTTCGGCGACGATCTGGCCGAGCGCCGTGCGGATGCCGGTGCCGAGATCGACATGGCCGTTATAGGCTGTGATCGAACCGTCCGCGGTGATGCGGACATAGGTCTCGGTTGTGACCTCGTCCACGGTGCGCAAGACGACGAGCGAACCGGATGGCCGCTCAGCTCCGTTCGAATGGGAGGAGACCATCAATCAGCGGCCTCGGTGAGCTGGCCGGAGGCGCGCATCACCGCGCGCAGGATTTCGACATGCGTGCCGCAGCGGCAGAGATTGTAGCGCAGTGCCGCCAGCGCTTGCTGTTCGGTCGGCCGCGGATTGACCGCGAGCAGCGCCTTGGTGGTCATGATCATGCCGTTGAGGCAGTAGCCGCATTGCGCGGCCTGCTCGTCGATGAAGGCCTGCTGCACGATGTCCGGCTTGTCGCGCGTGCCCAAGCCTTCGAGCGTCACGATGTCGCGGCCATCGCAGC
This sequence comes from Bradyrhizobium sp. 159, assembly GCF_023073795.1. NCBI lineage: Bacteria > Pseudomonadati > Pseudomonadota > Alphaproteobacteria > Hyphomicrobiales > Nitrobacteraceae > Bradyrhizobium > Bradyrhizobium sp. 159. Next base: position 59,582 of record NZ_JADPKE010000066.1, read on the forward strand.
CACTCACGGGAATCACGCAGGAGCGTGCCGCGGCCCCGTCGATCAGGACAGTACAGGTGCCGCATTCACCGAGGCCGCAGCCATATTTCGGCCCGTTGAGCGCGAGGTCGTTGCGCAGCACGTAGAGCAGCGGCGTGTCTCGCGCCGCAGTGACCTCGTGGATCCTGCCGTTCACGGTGAGGCGGATCGGTGTCTGCATCATCCTCGTTCCCAAGCCCTGTAAACACGCGATTTGTAAGTCGCGACGATACCGTTTGTACACAAACGTGCAAGCCGTCATGCCGCACTGCAGCGCGACTGCCTCCTTTGTGGACAGGGCGGATAGGCATATGAGCTTTTATGCGGCAGGTGCACCTTTTGCGCCGCACCGCCGCTTGACAGCCATCGGGACCGCGCGCAACATCGTTCGTATACGAATGATAACCGCGGTGTCTGCTGGCTCTGACATGGTGATGGAAACGACGAGCGCTGCCATCGACAAGATACGCTGCGATGCCTGTCCGGTGATGTGTTATATCAAGCCGGGTGCGGCGGGAGCTTGCGACCGCTACGCTAACCACGACGGCAAGCTCGTTCGCGTCGATCCGCACGTGATCCTGGAGCGCACCGTCTCGCATGGCGGCAAGCTGGTGCCGTTCAGCCGGACCGAAGACTGGGACGGCAAGATCGTCCACGAGCCTTCAACCTTTGTGACGGCGATCGGCGCGGGCACGACCTATCCCGACTACAAGCCGGCGCCATTCATCGTCTCCGCGGAGGTCGACGGCGTCGACATGGTGACTGTGGTCACCGAGGGCATCTTCTCCTATTGCGGCGTCAAGGTGAAGATCGACACCGATCGCTATCTCGGGCCGGAGACCGCGACCGTTCGCGCGCAAGGCGAGGCGGTGGGCCACGTCACCACCAGCGAATACGGCTCGCAGATGCTCTCGCTCGGCGGCGTGCATCATCTCACTGGCGGCTCCAAGAAAGAGGGGCGCGTCACCTGCGACACGCTGATGGATCTCGCCAATTGCAAGGCGGTCGAGCTCACCATCGACGGCGGCGCGACCGTGGTGGTGCAGGCCGGCCAGCCGCCGATCGTCAACGGCGTGAAGGAAGAGCGCATGCGGGTCGGCTGCGGCTCGGCGACGATCGGCATGTTCGCCAAGCAGTGGCATGGCAAGGTCGACGAGGTCGTCGTGGTCGATGACCACATCACTGGCGTGCTGTCGGAACATCAGGCCGGCAAGCTGCTCGACATCGCCGATACCGGCATCAAGATGAAGGGCCGGCGTTCGACGCCCGGCCGCTATTTCCAGGTCGCCGAGCCCGGCACGGGCTGGGGGGGCACCAACATCTCGGATCCGCTCTCGATTCTCGGGCCGTTTGATGCCAAGCAAGCCAAGCCCGGTCTGACCATGCTGATGGTCTCCACCACCGGCGAGCATTCGTCCTATTATGTCCTCGACGAGGCTTTGAAGCCGGTCGAGACCGAGATGCCTGATGACCTGAAGTTTTCGGTCGAGCGCATCCAGGAGAATTGCGAGCCGGCACTCTGCACGGTGCTGTTCATGGCGGGTGCCGGCGGCTCGTTGCGCGCCGGCGTCACCGACAATCCGGTGCGGCTGACGCGCTCGGTTAAGGACGCACTGACGCGCGTCACCAGCGGCGGCGCGCCGGTCTATGTCTGGCCCGGCGGAGGCATCACCTACATGGTCGACGTGACGCAGATGCCGGCGGGTGCGTTTGGCTACGTGCCGACGCCGGCGCTGGTCGCGCCAATCGAGTTCACCATGATGCTGTCGGACTATGCCGCGCTCGGCGGTCACATGGATCATGTGAAGCCGCTTTCCGAAGTGCAGAGCGGTGACGACGTCCGTCAATTGCCCTGGCAGAACCCGATCCCGGGACGTCGGGCATGACACGGCGCCCGCAAATCGCATTCCTGTCTGACGGCCGGCGGCTGCATTTGCAGGATGGACCGATTGATTTGATCGTGGAGGCGAGGGGGCCTGCGGACGAGGTGCGCGCGGCCTATGAGGCTGCAGCGTGGCGGTTCACCGGATTGTTGGATGAGCTCTGCGCGGAACTGCCGGAGCTGCGGACGGCCGCTGAGGAGCGGACTTCGCTGAAGGGCGTGGTCGCGCGGCGGATGCATGCCGCTGTGTCGCCCTACGCGGCTGATTGCTTCGTCACGCCGATGGCCGCCGTTGCTGGCAGTGTGGCGGAGGAGATCCTTGGCGCAATGCTCGGAGCCGCGACACTCAATCAAGCCTACGTCAACAATGGCGGCGACCTCGCGCTTCATCTTGGCGAAGGCGAGCATTTCTCTGTCGGTCTGATGGATCGCCCTGATGGCTCCGGCGTGATGCGGACCATGAGGGTCGATTCGGCCGACCCTGTACGCGGAATCGCGACCAGCGGACGCCACGGTCGTAGTTTTTCGCTCGGCATCGCCGACGCGGTGACGGTGTTGGCTGCAACGGCATCGCAGGCCGATGCGGCGGCCACGATCATCGCCAACGCGGTGGATCTGCCGAGACATCCGGCCATCATCCGCAAGCCCGCCAACGAGCTTCAGCCTGACAGCGATCTCGGGGCCCGTCTTGTCACCCGCGAGGTCGGCAAGTTGTCGCACAATGAGATCGCGGCCGCGCTCGAATCTGGCGCGGAATGTGCACGGCATTTATTCGATCGCGAATTGATCGAGGGTGCCGTATTGCAGCTTTGTGGTGATATGCTTGTCATCGGACCAAAAGATATCGAACGGCAACGATCGCGCCCGCCTATGCTGGAGACTGCGGTTCATGCCTGAACAGGGAAGTTACTTGAGGAAACAATCATGAACGCGATCATCCGCAAGATCGTCACCGTCCTCGAAGAGACCCAGATGGAGATGGGACGTCAGGTGTCGCCGCCGACGCGGCGCGCCGCGGCGATCGCCGTGATCGAGAATCCCTTTGCGGGGAAATATGTCGAAGACCTTTCGCCGCTCGTCGCGATTGGCGAGGAGCTGGGCGAGCTGCTATCGAAGCGCGCGGTGGCGGCGCTCGGGATCGATGGCGCAAAGGTGCAGAGCTATGGCAAGGCCGCCGCCGTCGGCGAGAACGGCGAGCTGGAGCACGCCGCCGCCATTCTTCATCCGAAGATGGGTGCGCCGGTGCGAAAAGTGCTGGGCAAGGGCGCGGCGCTGATCCCGTCGTCGAAAAAACGCAGCGGCCCGGGCACGACGCTCGATATCCCTCTGGGGCACAAGGACGCGGCTTTCGTACGCAGCCATTTCGACGGCATGGAGGTACAGATCAACGATGCACCGCGGGCCAATGAAATCATGGTCGCGGTTGCCGTCACCGACAGCGGCCGTCCACTGCCGCGCGTCGGCGGGCTGACGGTTGCGGAGATCAAGGGCGAAGACGGTTTGAGATAGCGCGTCCGGAGAACCGGGCACGGGTTCTCCGATCAGATCGTTTGCGAAAGGCAGAGAAGTTCAAAACTGGAGGTTGGGATGCGAGCAAGAAACGTTTTTGTCGGCGCGGCCTTCGCGCTTCTGGCCGGCGGCATGGCCCATTCGGCCCTGGCGCAGGACATCAAGATCGGCGAGATCAACAGCTATTCGCTGTTGCCGGCCTTCACCGAGCCTTATCGCAAGGGATGGCAGCTCGCCACCGAGGAGATCAACGCGGCCGGTGGCATCAACGGCAAGAAGCTCGTCGTCATCTCCAAGGACGATGGCGGCAAGCCGGCGGATGCGCAGACCGCTGCGAATGAGCTCGTCTCGAGCGAGGGCGTTGCGATGCTCGCGGGCACGTTCCTGTCGAACATCGGCCTCGCCGTCAGCGACTTCGCCAACCAGAAGAAGGTGTTCTTCCTCGCGGCCGAGCCGCTGACCGACGCGATCACCTGGTCGAAGGGCAACAAATACACCTTCCGCCTGCGTCCCTCCAACTACATGCAGGCGGCGATGCTGGTGGAGGCAGCCAGCAAGCTGCCGGCGAAACGCTGGGCGACGATCGCGCCGAACTACGAATACGGCCAATCGGCCGTCGCGGTGTTCAAGAAGCTGATGTCGGAAAAGCGCCCGGACATCCAGTGGGTCGACGAACAGTGGCCGCCGCAGGGCAAGATCGACGCAGGTCCGGTGGTGCAGGCGGTTGCCGCCGCCAATCCGGAAGCCATCCTCAACGTCACCTTCGGCGCCGACCTCGTCAAGCTCGTGCGCGAAGGCAACACCCGCGGCCTGTTCAAGGGGCGGGAGGTCGTCTCCTTCCTGACCGGCGAACCGGAATATCTCGATCCGCTCAAGGAGGAGACGCCGGAGGGTTGGATCGTCACCGGCTATCCCTGGTACTCGATCAAGACGCCAGAGCACGACGCGTTCCTGAAGGCCTACCAGGCCAAGTACAACGACTATCCGCGCCTCGGCTCGATCGTCGGTTATCAGACCATCAAGTCGGCAGCGGCAATCCTGGCGAAGGCCGGCTCGACCGATCCGGAGAAGCTGATCGCCGCGGCCGAAGGCCTGTCGATGCCATCGCCTTTCGGCGAGATCACCTTCCGCAAGATCGACCATCAATCGACGCTCGGTGCCTATGTCGGCAAGACCGCGCTGAAGGATGGCAAGGGTGTGATGGTGGATTCGTCCTACAAGAAGGGCGCGGACTATCTGCCCACCGATGCCGAGGTCGAGAAGCTGCGGCCGAAGGATTGATTATCTTTCCCCTCCCTCTCCCCGCTCTTCGTGGGGAGAGGTGACCTCAACCTCTACCCGGACCGCCGATGGCCTTTTACGTCGCACAGTTTCTGACCGGTCTCGCCAGCGCAGCGTCGCTATTCTTGGTGGCCTCGGGCCTGTCGATTATCTTCGGCGTGACGCGGATCGTGAATTTCGCGCATGGCGCCTTCTACATGATCGGCGCCTACATCGCCTTCACGCTCACCGAGCGACTGTCGGGTGCGTTCGGCTTCTGGGGCGGGATCGTGCTGGCGGCGCTGGCGGTGGCGATGATCGGCATCATCGTCGAGATGGTGCTGCTCCGGCGCATTTATCATGCGCCCGAATTGTTCCAGCTGCTCGCGACGTTTGGCCTGACCCTGATGGTCGAAGATCTCGTGGTGCTGATCTGGGGACCCGACGACCTCGTCGGCCGCCGCGCGCCCGGCTTCAAGGGCGCGATCGATTTTTTCGGCCAGAACATTCCGAGCTATGACCTATTCCTGATCGTGCTCGGACCCGTCGTGCTCGGCATTCTCTGGCTGCTGTTTCAGCGCACGCGCTGGGGCGTGCTGGTGCGCGCCGCAACGCAGGACCGCGACATGGTCGCCGCGCTCGGCGTCAATCAGAAATGGCTGTTCACCTCCGTGTTCGCAGTCGGCGTCTTCCTCGCCGCTCTCGGCGGCGCGCTTCAGATCCCGCGCGATGCCGTGCATCACGCCATGGATCTCCGGATCATCGTCGAGGTCTTCGTCGTGGTCGTGATCGGCGGCCTTGGCAGTATCGTCGGCGCGTTCGTTGCGGCGGTGCTGGTGTCCGAACTCAACGCCTTCGGCATCCTGATCTTTCCAAAGATCTCCATCATTCTGGTCTTCCTGGTGATGGCAGTGGTGCTGATCGTGCGGCCCTGGGGCCTGTTCGGCAGGCCCGAGGCGGCTGCGCGCAAGACGCCGGGCCTCACCGTCAATCCCTGGCGGCCATTGACGCCGAATGAACGGCTGGCTGCACTTGCCGCGCTCGTCATCGCAGCGACGCTGCCGCTGTTCGCCGGCAATTACGCGCTGACGGTCGGCTCGGAGATCGCGATCTTCGTCATCTTTGCCGTCAGCCTGCATTTCTTGATGTCGGTCGGCGGGCTCGCATCGTTCGGCCATGCCGCCTATTTCGGGCTTGGCGCCTATGGCATTGCCTTCCTCGCCAAGATGGCGGGGCTGCCGATGATCGTGTGTCTGTTGCTCGGCCCGCTGCTCGGCTGCCTGGGCGCGGCCGTGTTCGGCTTCTTCGCGGTGCAGCTCTCCGGCGTCTACTTCGCGATGCTGACGCTCGCCTTCGCGCAGATCGTGTGGTCGATCGCATTTCAGTGGGTGGACGTGACAGGCGGTGACAACGGCATTCTGGGCCTGTGGCCGTCGAGCTGGGCCGCGAGCCCACCGCATTTCTACTGGCTCGCGCTCGGCGTCGCGGCGCTCGTCACGATCGCGCTTCGAGCCATGGTGTTCTCGCCGTTCGGCTATGCGCTCCGAGCAACGCGTGACTCGACGCTGCGCAGCGAAGCGATCGGCATCGACGCGAAGCGCATCCGGTGGACGGCCTTTGTCATCGCAGGAACCACCGCTGGGATCGGCGGCGCCCTGTTCGCCTACCTCAAGGGCAGCGTCTTCCCCGACAATCTCGGCATTTCGCTGTCGGTCGATGCGCTGGTCATGGTGCTGCTCGGCGGCGTCGAAACGGTGTCGGGCGCGGTGATCGGCGCCATCGTCTACAAGGCTTTGAACATCTGGCTGATCAGCCAGACCGACTTGTCGAAGCTTGTGCTCGGCGGCTTCATCATGCTGATCGTCGTCGTCTTCCCCAAGGGAATCGTTGGCATGCTCGAGATGCTGGCGCAGCGCCGTAAGAAAGCATCGCCGCCGGCATCTCCCTTGCTTGCTAAGCCGATCGAGTCCGCCGAATGAGCGTCGCACCCCCACTTCTCGCGGTCGAAGGCCTGACCAAATCCTATGGCGGCATTCATGCCGTGCGCGGCGTGTCGTTCTCGTTGCGTGCAGGCGAGATTCTGGCGCTGATCGGCCCGAACGGGGCCGGCAAGAGCACCTGCTTCGACATGCTCAACGGCCAGAACAAGCCGGACTCCGGGCATGTCCGCCTATTAGGTGAAGAGATCACCGGCAGGAAACCGCGCGAAGTTTGGCGGCTCGGCGTCGGGCGCACGTTCCAGATCACCGCGACCTTCGCCACCATGAGCGTGCGCGAGAACGTGCAGGTCGCGTTGATATCGCACGGAAAGCAGCTGTTCAATCTGTTCGGCTCGGCGCCGAAGTTCGACCGCGGCGAAGCCGGTCGGCTGCTCGAGCTGGTCGGCATGGGCGGCTACGCTGATCGCCCCTGCGGCGAGCTCGCCTATGGCGACCTCAAGCGTCTCGAGCTTGCGGTGGCGCTCGCCAACCAGCCAAAGCTGCTCTTGATGGACGAGCCGACCGCGGGCATGGCGCCGCGCGAGCGCGTCGACCTGATGCGGCTGACCGCGCAGATCGCGCGGGAGAAATCGATCGGCGTGCTCTTCACCGAGCACGACATGGACGTCGTGTTCGAACATGCCGACCGCATCATCGTGCTCAACCGCGGCGCGCTGATCGCCGAGGGCTCGCCGGCCGAAGTGCGCGGCAATCCGCAGGTGCAGGCGGTCTATCTCGGCGAAGGCCTCGTCTATGATGCCCGCCATCGCGAGGGAGCCTCGGCATGAAGCTGAAGGTCGAAGGGCTTAACAGCCATTATGGCCCGGCGCATATCCTGTTCGACATCGGCTTCGAGGTCGGTGAGGGCGAGGTCGTCGCACTGCTCGGGCGCAACGGCGCGGGTAAGTCGACGACGTTCCGCTCCATCGTCGGCCTCGTCGCGCAGCGAACCGGCCGCATCATGTTCGAGGGCAAGGATGTCTCGGTGCGTCCGACGCACGAGATCGTCCGCGAGGGCCTGGGCTATGTGCCGGAGGAGCGGCGCATCTTCACAGACCTGACCGTTGAGGAAAATCTCGAGGTCGGCCGCCAGCCCAAGCGTCCGAACGCGCCGCACTGGACGCGCGAAAAACTGTTCGCGCTGTTTCCAAACTTGGGTGAGATGAAGAATCGCTCCGGCGGACGCATGAGCGGCGGCGAGCAGCAGATGCTCACCATTGCGCGCACGCTGATGGGCAATCCGTCGCTGGTGCTGCTGGACGAGCCTTCGGAGGGCCTGTCGCCGAAGATCGTGGAGCAGATGGTCGATGCCATCCTGACCATGAAGAAAGAGGGCGTCAGCATCGTCGTCTCCGAGCAGAATCTGCATTTCGCGCGGCTGATTTCCGATCGCGCCTACATCATCGAGCGCGGCCGCATTTGCTTCGGCGGCACCATGGCCGAACTCGACGCGCGTCCGGATATCCGCGACGCGCATCTGTCGTTGTGAGGGTGGGGAACGGATGGCGAGAAGCGTTACGGCGAAGAAAAGCGTCAAACCGGCAAAACCGCCTTACGTGCTCGACGAGCAGGTCGGCTTCATCCTGCGCCAGGTCTGGCAACGCCACAGCTCAATCTTCTCGCGCGATATCGGCACCAATTTGACGCCGACGCAATGGGCAGCGCTGTCGAAGCTCGCTGAGACCGGGCCGTGCTCGCAGAACCAGCTCGGACGTCTCACGGCGATGGACGTCGCGACCATCAAGGGCGTGATCGACCGCCTGACGGCGCGCGGCTTGACCGAGACGAGCCAGGATCCGGAAGACGGACGCCGCTTGCTGGTCAGCCTGACGCGCGCGGGTCAGCAGCTTGCGGAGAGGCTAGCGCCGAACGCGCTCGCGATCACCCGCGAGACGCTCGCGCCGCTGGATGCAAAAGAGCGCGAAACGCTGATGGCGCTGCTGAACAAGCTGCGGTGATCGTTTCCGTCATTCCGGGGCACGCGCATTGCGCGTGAACTCGGAAACCCGACGCTGTTGTGCGAGAGTCCGGGTTTGCGCTCACGCGCGCCCCGGAATGACGGCCACTGCCGTCACTTCGTCACCAGCTCCGGCACCTTGCCCGCCGGCGGGGTATTGCGGCTGCGCTGGGTGCGCACGATGCCGTCGATGATGGTCATGCCGATGCCGGGGAGGTCGCCGAGCTGCACGCTCTCCAGAATGGTCTTGCCCGGCGAGTGCTGCGCCTTGTCCATGATGACGAAGTCGGCGGAGCGGCCGACCTCGATCAGGCCGCAATCGAGCTCGCGCATGCGCGCGGTGTTGCCGGTGGCAAGACAGAAGGCGATCTCGGCCGGCAGCTCGCCGAGCGAGGACAGCATCGACACCATGCGCAAAATGCCGAGCGGCTGCACGCCGGAGCCGGCCGGCGCGTCGGTGCCGAGGATGACGCGGTGCAGATCGCCCATCTCGCGCGCGGTGCGCAGCGTGAACAAAGCCGAGCGCTCGTTGCCGTTGTGCACGAGCTCGAGGCCGCGCTTGCAGCCCTCACAGATGCAGCGGATCTGGTCGTCGGGGAGCGCCGTGTGGCCGCCATTGATGTGGCCGACCACGTCGGTGTCGGCTTCCAGCACCACGTCCTTGTCGATCAGGCCGGAGCCGGGGATCGAGGGGCCGCCGGTGTGGATGGTGCTCTGGATGCCGTATTTGCGCGCCCAGCCGACCATCTTGCGTGCCGTCGGGCCGTCCTTGACGCCACCGAGACCGACTTCGCCGAGCAGCTTGACGCCATTGGCGGCCATCTCCTTGAAATCCTCTTCGACCATCTCGCATTCGATCACCGGCGCGCCGGCGTGAACCTTCACGCCGCCGGGGCGCAAGGTCCAGAACGCGCGCTGGGCGAACACCGCCATCGCCTTGAGGCCGACGACGTCGCGGGGGCGGCCGGGCGTGTGCACTTCGCCGGCCGAGATCATGGTGGTGACGCCGCCATGGAGGTAGCTGTCGATCCAGTTGATCTGGTTCTGCCGCGGCGTCCAGTCGCCCGCAACAGGGTGGACGTGGCTGTCGATCAGGCCCGGCGCGACCGTGGTGCCGTGGGCGTCGACGATCGTGGTCGCGCCTTCCGTGTCGACGTCCTTGAATCGGCCGATGGCGGTGATCTTGCCGTTCTCGGCAACGATGGTGTCGCCGTCCAGGATCGGCTTTTCCAGGGCGCCGGACAGGATCAAGCCGATATTCCGGATCACGAGCTTCGAGGGTCCGGTGGCCTGGGGTGTGTCATGCGCCATGGAAGGGGCTCCTTATTCCTAGCTGCAATGCTTTCGATCTTGGGCAGCCTTGACCGCGGGATCAAGCCAGATTATTCATTAGTATACGAATGATTGTGTACAAACGACGCATAGCTGCCCGCCTCGGAACTGCGTTGGAAGCGACAGGGAAGGTGTGATGAGCAATTACAATCAGGAAAGTGTTTTGAGCGTCCACCACTGGACGGACACGCTGTTCTCCTTCAAGACCACCCGCAGCCCGACCTTCCGTTTCCGCAACGGCGAATTCACCATGATCGGCCTCAAGGTCGGCGAGAAGCCCTTGCTACGGGCCTACAGCGTCGCCAGCGCCAATTACGAGGACACGCTGGAGTTCTTCTCGATCAAGGTGTCGGATGGTCCGCTGACCTCGCGGCTTCAGCATTTGAAGGCAGGCGACGAGATCATCATCAGCCGCAAGGCCACCGGCACGCTGGTGATCGACAACCTGGAAGAGGGCCGCAACCTCTACCTCATCGGCACCGGCACGGGTCTCGCGCCGTTCCTGAGCGTGATCAAGGATCCTGAAACCTACGAGCGCTTCGAGAAAGTGGTGCTGCTGCACGGCTGCCGGCATGTCAACGAGCTCGCCTATGGCGAGATGATCACCGAGACGCTGCCGAAGGACGAACTGATCGGCGAATACATCCGCAATCAACTGATCTACTATCCGACCGTCACGCGCGATCCGTTCCGCAATCGCGGCCGCATCACCGACCTCATCACCTCGGGCAAGCTGTTCAGCGACATCGGTCTCCCGGCGCTGGAAGCTGCCCACGACCGCGTCATGATCTGCGGCAGTCCGGCCCTGGTCGCGGACACGCGCGTGCTGCTGGGTGAACGCGGCCTCATGGAGGGCAATCACGGCGAGCCGGCCCAGTTCGTGGTCGAAAAGGCCTTTGCCGAGCGTTAAAGCCCATTTCCGTTCCGATGCGCATCGGAACGGGGCTCCAGATTCTTATTTTGACGCGTTTTCTTTACGAGGACCGGTATCGACCTCCCTCGAAAACGTTCTAGGCCCGTAATTCCTGCCCAATAAGGTCGCATTTTCGCCGCCGGGCGCCCGTTGCGGCGTCGATTCGGCGCACGATACTATGTGGGAGCGAATCAGCGGAGTTCCCACATGGTTGCGGACAGCGACAGCAACATCGCCTGGCACCGGGTCCAGTTGAAGAAGAACCGCGCCGAGTTGAAGGCGCTGGAGACCGCGCGCTTCACGATGGGCGAGATCGCCTCGTCGAAGCGGAACGGTCAATCCGAGAAGACCATCGCGGAACTCAAGCGCAAGATCGCGCAGTCCGAGCGCGTGATCGCCGATCGCGATAAGCGCACGCGCCGACCGCTCGCGACCGACCTGCAAAGCCTCAGCAATGGCAGCTGGAGCCATTGGGACGCCTACACGCAGCAGCGCAAGACCGGGCAGCGATCTCCGGGACGGGGGTAGGCGTGTCTCTCGACACCTGCGACTGAAGCGGAGGGCGCGCTCCACCCTTGCACGGCCCGCGCCGTGCACCATCTCGGTGAGACGCCAGCAATCACTCCGGTGAACCCATGACAGCGCGCCTCGATTTCACCAGCGAGGCCTTCTTTCGCGATCCGCCCAAGGCGATTGCGACGCTGCGCATGTCTGGCCCCGTGGTCGCGACGCGATTTCCTCTCATCGGCGACGTCTGGATTACCACAACCCATGACGCCACCGCGCAGGTCCTGAAGGACGGCGCGACGTTCACGTTCCGAAGGGAGGATGGCGACGTCGCTGGTCTGCGCTGGTGGATGCCGAGATACGTCAAGACCATCGCCAACAACATGCTGACGATGGACGAGCCGGATCACACGAGGCTCCGCGGCATCGTGGACGAGGCCTTTCGTCGGCGCGCCATCGTCGCGATGGAGCCGCGCATCCGTACTATTGCCGACGGTCTCGCCGACGAGCTCTTTGCGAACGGAAGCCCGGCCGATCTGGTTCAGCGCTACGCGCGTATCCTGCCGCTTGCGGTGATCTCCGAACTCCTGGGCCTGCCTCCGGCCGACCGTCCGAGATTCATCGCCTGGGCCAACACGATGTCCTCGCTGACCAATGTGGTCAGCTTTTTCCGGCTGCTGTTCGCGTTCCGCAAGATGCGTGCCTACCTCGAGCGGCAGTTGCAGATTGCACGTGTGCAAGGCGGCGAAGGCCTGATCGCAGAGCTGGTTCAGGTCGAGCGCGAGGGCGGCCAGATCACGCCGGACGAAATGGTTTCGATGGTCTTTCTGCTGCTTGCGGCCGGATCGGAGACCACCACGCATCTCATCAGCGGCTCGGCGTACGAACTGCTCCGGAATCCCGGGTTGCGCCATTGGCTCGAAGAGGACTGGAGTCGCGTCGGGCTTGCCGTCGAAGAGTTCCTGCGCTTCGTCTCGCCAGTGCAATTCTCAAAGCCGCGCTATGTGCGGCGGGATCTCGACGTCGAAGGCGTGCGCCTGAAGAAGGGCGATCGCGTCATGGCGATGCTCGCCGCGGCGAACATGGATCCTACGGTGCACAATCGTCCGGAACGCCTCGATCTCGCGCGCAGGCCGAACCGGCACATCTCGTTCGGGACGGGGATCCATTTCTGCCTCGGCCACCAGCTCGCGCGCATTGAGGCGGCGTGCGCGCTCGAAGCGCTGTTCGTACGATGGCCAAAGCTTGGCTTGGCCGTCGATCCGGCAGAGGTCCGCTGGCGCAGGCGGCCGGGTTTGCGTGCGATTGCGAAACTTCCCGTCTCAACTGAGGGCCGCGGAACAGAGGCGCGCGCGGAGCTATGATTGATCGTTCCCTCACCGCGGCGGGCTCAGTCGGCGATCTTTCGGAAAATCTTTGCCGAACGTGATCAGTCAGGAACGGTGTGCCGCTGGTCCTGTTGTCATCAGGACCTCGAACGCGGCGACGAGTTCCTTGGCCGCATCGCAGGTCACCGTCTTAACGGAGACAAGATCATGGCCAGCAAGATGCCACCTGTTCCACCGGATAATCAGAGCCCGAAGGGAACTGGCGACGCCAAGCAAGTGTCGGCGGATCGGACCCCGCACGGCCAACGGCGCGTGGAAAATCCGGACCAGCAGGGACAGCAGGGCAACATCAAGCAGAACACGACCAATCAAGGCTATCAGCAAGATCGGTGAGGAGGACGACGTTCATGTCGACATCCATCAAGACACCAAACAGCATTCGTCAGGGCGGACCTGGCGCTTCGCACGAGAATGCGAAGGCCCCGCTGGAAGTGAAGAAACCGCCGGCGGACGATTTGCAGCGCAGTCACAGCCGGATCTCCGGCGGAGGCGGCGAGCGCGATTCCCATCACAGACACGATGAAGCCGGAAAGGGCGGAGGCAGGTAGCTCATGAGCAGCAAGCAACCCAAGTTGTACATGCCTAGCGAGAAGGACATGCGCGAAAATCCCCTGATCGGAGGATCAAAGGGAGCGACAATGGCGGGTGCGTCACCCGACGATCTCGAAGATGCTCTCGGTGAGAACACAATCGAGGGCGATCGCGAGAATGATGTGGGCGTCGGCGGCGGCATCGACAAGGACGTCGCACATGGCGGCGCGCACCGAAGGCGCCGGTAGTCCGGAGAACAGCAATGCAAGGCAAAAAGACCCACGAGCAGCAGGTTCGCATTCTCGAGCGCAAGCCCGATGTTCCCGACGCGCGGGAGCTCGATCAGGCTATCGGCCATAATGCCGAGGACGCTGCTGTTCATCGCGCGCGCTCGGAAGCCAGGCACAGCGAATACGCAGTAAGTCGCGGCGGCCTCAATCAGGAGAGCGATCACAACAAGCACAATGATTCCGGCCAGAGCGGCCACAAGCCGCCGAAGCCAATGCCGGCGCAACAAAAGCACTAAGTCTTCGGAAGATCACTGCAAGAGGAGAAACCGATGCCAGCAGGGCACGGCAGCAAGACGCACTTCAGATCGGGAATGCATGGCAAGGGCGATGGCACTGGCGCCATGGCCGAAATCCCGAAGGACAAGATCGGCGACAACATGGTGCTGTCAAACCGCGACAAGGCACAGCATTCGGACATCCGCGGCATGGATGGCAAGTTCATCCAGACCGAGCAGTATCAGGACCATGCAGCCAACCGGCTCGACGATGAGCCGGAGACCGAGACCTGAGAAGTGGCGTTCCTCCCGACCAACTCGCGGACCGGTTTCAGCCGGTCCGCTTTTTGGTCGGTGTCAGATCGCGCTCCCAGCCGAACACGGATCGGCCGTCGAGGTCGGGCGAGGCAGCACGCTCGCCGGCGATGTAGGCCTCGACCGAGGGGCCCTGTGCGGTCCGCTCCAACCGCCGCGCCTGGTCGTCGAGGCGCTTGATCGCCTGCATTTCTTCCTCGCGTCCCAGCTTGGCGTTCTGAATCGCGCCCTTCAGCACTTGGATAGTTTCGTCATAGACCTTGATTGGAACGGGATAGGGATGCCGGTCCTTGCCGCCATGGGCGAGCGAAAAGCGCGCGGGATCGTTGAAACGATAGGGTGCGCCGTGCACGACCTCGGCGACCATCGCAAGTGAGTGCACGGTGCGCGCACCGACGCCGGGCGTCAGCAACAGCTCCGGGAAATCGACCGGGCCGCGCTCGGCCGCCGCGGCCAGCGTGCCGTGCAGGCGTCGTGCGAACACGTCCTTGGGGCGAACGTCGTGATGCGCGGGCATGATCAGATGCGGCAGTATGGCCTGCGCCGGCTCGAGGCCGGTGAGTCGTTCGAACTCGGAGACAATGCGATCCGGGCCAAGACCTCTCAACAGCTCGAGCTGCGCGGTGCGCGAGATATCGGCGCGATGGTCGGTGAGGTTGACGATCTCGCCTTGCTTGGGACCGTCGATCGCAGTGTGGGGCGTATCGACAAAACTCTTCAGCGCCTCGGAATGCCAGTGGTAGCGGCGGGCCTGCCGCTTGTCGCCGTTCATGCCCTGCTGCACCACCGTCCATTTGCCCTCTGCGGTGACGAAGAACCCATGGAGATAGAGGTCGAAGCCGTCTTGCACAGCCGCGCTGTCGACCTTCGCCACCAGGCGGCTGGCACGCGTCAGCATTGCGCCGTCCAAGCCGACACGCTCGCCAAGCTGCAACAGCTCGTCCGGCGTCTTGCGTGAATGCTGGCCGCGGCCGCCACAGACATAGATGCCGAGCTCGTCCTGGAGCGGTCCGAGTCCACGCTTCAGGGCGCCGATCACGGAGGTCGTGATGCCGGAGGAGTGCCAGTCCATCCCCATCACGGCGCCAAACGACTGGAACCAGAACGGATGCGACAGCCGCTGCATGAACGCGTCGCGTCCGTAATGATGCACGATCGCCTGAGTGACGATTGCGCCCAACGAAGCCATGCGGCTTGCCAGCCACGGCGGAACACGTCCGGTGTGCAAGGGAAGATCGGCGCTGCCGCTACGTCGGGTCATGGGCGCCCTAAATTAGCTCAGTTCGGCAGCGGTTGCACCAGCGGAATGCTGCGTTGCACGAGATAGGGGAGCGAAGCTGGGCGGCAGGCGTTGAGCGCTGACGCGTACGTAAGGACAGGGACAGCAATGAATTGGCAGACCCTTATGGCCGACATCGACAGGATGTTCGGCTGGATACCGTCATGGTTCATCGGCCTCGGCTTGGTCGCCGGCGCGATGATGCTCGCTCTGTCGTTCTATCGGTTCGCTGTTTGGCTGCTCAATCGCGCTTTCGGAACCCGGCTTCCGCTCCTGAGTGTGTTCATCGAGCGCACGTCCGGCCCGGCCCAGCTGGCGCTGTGTCTGGCTGCCGTGGCACTGGTCCTGCCACTTGCGCCGCTCGACGATACGATCCGCACGCCGCTGATGCGCCTGTTCGTCGTCGCCGTCATCGCCTTGATCGGCTGGATATCGATCCGGATCGTCGACATGAGTGCGGCGCGATACTTGCAGAACTTTCGCGACGTCACCGAGAATTTCATCGCGCGCAAGCAAGTCACGCAAGTCCGCGTGTTCAAGCGTGTCACCGACACCATCATCGTTATCATCACAGTCTCCACCGCGCTGATGACGTTCGACTCGGTGAGGCAATATGGCGTCAGCCTTTTCGCCTCCGCCGGTGCCGCCGGTATCATCGTCGGTCTTGCCGCGCGGCCGCTGCTGAGCAATCTGATCGCGGGCTTGCAGATCGCCATCACCCAGCCGATCCGCATCGAGGATGCCGTGATCATCGAGAACGAGTGGGGATGGGTCGAGGACATCGCCTCGACCTATGTCGTGATCCGGCTGTGGGATTGGCGCCGTATGGTGGTGCCGCTGTCCTATTTCATCGAAAAGCCGTTCCAGAACTGGACGCGCGACACCGCCTCGCTGATCGGAGTGGTCGGGCTCCATGTCGATTACCGTGCCGATGTGGCGCGCATCAGGCGCTGGCTGGAGGAGGCGGTGAAGCAGTCCAAGCTCTGGGACGGCGCCGTGGTCAATCTCCAGGTGATCGACGCAGATTCGCGCACCATCGAGCTTCGCGCGCTGGTCAGCGCGCGCAATGCGCCGCAATCCTGGGACCTGCGCTGCGAGGTCAGAGAGAAGCTCGTGGCCTTCATCCGCGACGAGATGCCGGAGGCACTGCCGCGCGAGCGTGCGATCCTGATCCCCTCGGGTGACGATGATGCCGATTTGCCGCGGCGCCCCGCGCCGCCGGAGAAAATGCGGGCGAGGGCCCATAACTGAACGGCGCGTCCCTTCTTGCTGGGCGGAGGCTGGCCACTCGCGCGTCTTCGCCGTCGGGGCGCGCGGGCGTGCTGAGCAGGGCGCTGCCCGAGGCGCCTAGTGCGATTCTCGTGCGAACAGCCTCACTGGGCGCGGATGTTGGCGGCCTTCAGCAACGGCTCCCACTTCGTCGCCTCGGCATGCATATAGGCGTCAAAGTCCTTGGCGGAGGAGCCGACCGGGGTGGCGCCGATCTTGCCGAGCGTCGACAGGACGCTCGGATCCTGCAGCGCCGCCTTCAGGTCGGTTTCGAGCTTGGCGACGATCTCCGGCGGCATCTTCGCCGGACCGAGCAGGCCCCACCAGACCGAGACGTCGTAGCCGGGCACGCCGGCTTCCGTGACGGTCGGAACATCCGGCAGCGCCTTGGAGCGCTCGGCCGAGGTCACCGCGAGTGCGCGCACCGGCCCGCCTTCGAGCTGGCCGATCGCTTCCGCGAGCGGATTGATGCTGAGCGGAATCTCGCCGGCGATCACCGCCGTCAGCGCCGGTGCGCCGCCCTTGTAAGGGATCGCCACGATCTTGCTGCCCGACATGTATTTGAGCAGTTCGCCGGCCAGATGCGCCGAGGTGCCGTTGCCGGACATGCCATAGGAGAGCTTGTCCGGCTCCTTCTTCGCCGCAGTGAAGAGATCGCCAAGCGTCTTGTAGGGGCTGTCCTTGGCGACGACGATCGCGAGCGGCGAGGAAGCGATCTCGGTGATCGCGGTAAAATCCTTGAACGTGTCGTAGGGCACGCTCGGATAGATGAACTGATTGAGAGGATGACCGCTCGCGACCAGGATCAACGTGTATCCGTCCGGCGCGGCTTTCAATTACCCACATTTAGCCGAGGGGGCTGAGGGAGCGCACCAACTATTGCATCGCAGGAATCGACCGTGATTCCTTGTCTGGCACCGATTCGCAG
>NZ_JADPKE010000091.1:0-75413 GCF_023073795.1 Bradyrhizobium sp. 159
ACAGTTGCTCCCCGGGGAGCGATGCACTATTGCCCCCGTCGCCTTGCCGATGGCTGATGCCGCGGTCCGGTTGGGCCGCTCACATCACCGCAAGACTTGGCGCACAGACCCCGGGCGCCAGGACCACACGATTTCGCCGTACGCCGATCACACCGGTCGAGTGCGCGAGGTCCTCGCTCACGGCTCTCCGCCCTGCGAAGCCCTTCGCGCCGATGTGACCTGCGTCCACCGCCGCCCGGCCCGCGTGTCGTGACGATCGCGATACGCCCCTCTTGCTTGGGCGACACATACGCGATTTCCGAATTTCGGTAAAGCGGAATATTTTGGATGGCGCACGTTGACCCACGGCTTGGTGTTTCGCCCGGCGGGCAACGCAAGGTCTCGTAATCCGAATGAGCGAAGCGAGATCCGGGAATCTTGCCGTGCATCCCGAGTGTCGCTTCCGACTTCGCTCGCCGAGCTAGTGCAGACAAGCCGCTCACCCGGTTACGAATTCAGTGCAAAGCGCAGGTGTGCCGCTAGTCCTCGCTCGAGGCGGCGGAGCGGTCGTTCAAATGGGCCTGCGACAGCAGGAAGAACAGCGCGCGTTCGCCTTGATATTTGGCGGACGGGCGCGTGCGCTCGAACCCGTCCGCAAATATCTTGCCGGACTGGTCGCACACTTGCCATCGCCAGCCAAACCGCTTGCGCCTTGTTAGGACCACTTCGAACATGCCGACGGGCCGGGCCCCCTGCTCATTACCGATGGCGCAGGCGTCGATGATCTGCGCATCCGACTGCGACATATAACCCAGCAGGATGGAAAGAGAATAAAAATTGATGATCGGAATTGAGCGTCCACCGGTGCGGTGAACTCGCGCTTCGGGAATAAGGCGCTGATGGCGGTGTTGCTTCGCGCCTCGAGACGCTGCTTGGCCGCGCAGGCCTATGGATTCAAAACACAGGAGCGGCAACAGTGAGCGTCTGCTCACCTATCGCAGAGGTAACGGAAGATGGTGCGCTTGTGCGCCATGTGAGAAGCGGAGGATCTTCGAGGCGCGAAGCCCAGCATCCGGACCAGACCACCACCGGCGGGCATCGCCGCCAGCATCACCGCGCGACGACCTCGACTTCGCCGTCGACGCCGTTCACGACGTTGAAGCCGCGCTCGTAGACCTTGCCCTCGTTCTTGGCGATGGCGCGGTATTCGCCTTCGGAGAGCACGACGCGCGGGAAGGCGCCGATCGATTCCTTGATGACGTCGCCGCCCGGGGTCAGCACCGACCAGGCGGTGTTGGCCAGCGCTTCCCCGCCCCTGTCGCTGACGAGCTTGAGCGTGATCACGGCAGCGCGGTGGGTGATGGTGACGTCGGTGAGCTTGCCGGCCTGGACGCGGATGTCGGAGCGCACCACAGAGTTGGCATCGCCATAGTTGGAGACGATGTAGTAGGTGCCCTCCGGTATCAGCACGACGTCGCCGGCGGCGACGTTCGGCACCAGGGAAGCCCGCTCGCCGGATTCGAACTGGCTGCCCTTGTAGATCGCGAACGAGATCTGGTTCTGCGGAATGCGGCTGGTGCCGACGCGGCCCTCGATGCGCAAGCCCCCGGCCGGCAGCACGAAGGATTCACGGTCGGTCTCCGCTTTCAGGCTGACGGTGCGCACCGCACTGACGAGGCCGAAGGCGACGTGCACGACGTAATTGCCCGGCGGCAGCACGATGTTGGGCGTGGCGTTGCGGTCCTCGCGGATCAGCTTGAAGGTGCCGTTCTCGTCGGGACGGTCGGCAAATACGCGCCAGACCAGGCCGCTGGTGATCGGCGGAGCATCCTTGCCGTATTTCGCGGTCAGCGACAGCACGCCCTGGCCGGGCACGGCCGCATTCAGCGGCGCGGCCGGCGGCACGGTCGTGACCGCGGGCGGCGGCATGGTGGGCGAAGTCGGCTGCATCAGGGTCGGCGGCAGGCTCAGCGGCCCGGCGCCTGCCCCCGAGGGCGGTGCCAGATTGATGGCGCCGCCGGGATCCGGCACCGACGCAGGGGGCACCGGCGGCGGACGATCGGAGAAAAGCTGCGCTTGCGCCGCGTTTTGGCCAAGGGAGACCGGGCCGAAGGACGCAAGGCACGCCGCAAGGGTCAGCGCCGGCAGCAGCCGATCGCTGCGCCGCCATCTGATGATGCCGTCACCCCCGCGTGTCATGTCCCTGCTTTTCACTGAAAACGCGGCAAATTCAAGCCTCAGGAACCCGCTGGAATACGGTCATTTGGAACCCGGTTGACGCCTGCGTGATTAGTCTCGCAGCAACCGTCCATCGCCATACTCCTGCCCTGTGCCCTTCCCAAAGCGGCATAAACCATGCTCTGCCCCGGTTCTGGCGGAGTGCCAGTGCGGTGCTTAGTCTAGTGATACGGGCCTGGCCCAGGGGAGTTTTTCAGTGCTGGACATCTTGAAGGGTCGGGGCGCGAACGGCTCGAATAGCGAGAAAGTCGGCTTGGGCAGCATCCGCCGGCCGGTCATCGGCCTTGCCCTCGGCGGCGGTGCGGCGCGCGGCTTCGCCCATATCGGCATCATCCGGACTCTGCTCGCCAACGGCATCGCGCCCGACGTCGTGGTCGGCACCTCGATCGGCGCGGTGGTCGGCGGCCTCTATGCGGCCGGCCAGCTCGATACGCTGGAAGAATGGGGCCGCAGCCTGCAAGGCATGCGCAACATCCTCGGCTATCTTGACATCCGCCTCAACGGCTCAGGCCTGATCGGCGGCGAGAAGCTGGCGACCCGGCTCGAGGAAGCGTGCGGCCGAACCCTGATCGAGGATCTCCCGATCAAGTTCGCGGCGGTCGCCACCGAGGTCCGCACCGGCCACGAGATCTGGCTGACGCGCGGGCGCGTGGTCGACGCGATGCGCGCCTCCTATGCGCTGCCCGGCATCTTCTCTCCCGTCCTGATCGGCGACCGCTGGCTGGTCGACGGCGCGCTGGTGAATCCGGTACCGGTCTCGGCGGCACGGGCGCTCGGCGCCGAAATCGTTATCGCGGCAAATCTTTCCAGCGATATCTTCACCTATTCGACGACGGTCTATTCCCACGGCGCGATGCCCGAACCGGTCGTGCCCGTGCCTGAGGAGACAACGTCAAAACGGCGCTTCCCGCGATTCTTCTCGCCTGAGAAAACGGTGAAGCGCGAGTTTTTCGGCGCAAGCAGCAGCCGCCCCGGCCTTTCGTCGGTGATGGTCGACGCCTTCAACATCATGCAGGACCGCATCACCCGCGCCCGCCTCGCCGGCGATCCACCTGATATGCTGATCACGCCGCGGGTCGGCCATTTCGGCTGGTTCGACTTCCACCGTGCCGATGACCTCATCGCCTTGGGCACCCGCGCCGCCGAGCGTGCGTTGGACTCCATTCAGGAAGCGATCCACGTGCTGGCGCCGCCGCCCGAAGGCGCGGCGCCCAAGATCAGCGAGTAAAGCCGCTCAAGCCGTCTTGATGTAGTCGCGCAGGGCTTCTTGCTCGGCCTCGTATTCCTGGACGCGGCGCTTGACGATGTCGCCGATCGAGATCAGGCCCACCACCTTGCCATTGTCGATCACGGGCAGATGGCGGAACTTGCCTGTGGTCATTATCTCCATGAGTTCGGCGACTGTGTCGGTCTCCTTGCAGGTGACCACCTTGCGGGTCATGACCTGAGCGACCGGCTCCTCCAGCACGCCGGCGCCGCGTTCGCCGAGCACGCGCACGATGTCGCGCTCGGACAGGATGCCTTCGAGCCGGCTCTGGTTCATCACCAGCACCGCGCCGATCTTCTTCTCACCGAGCAGCTTGATCGCGGCCGACAGCTTGGCGTCGGGCTCGACGCTCACGATCTGGTGGCCCTTGGTGTTGAGAATGGAACGTACCGTCATTGTCGCCTCCCTGAATCGGAGCCGTCCGCCCTTTGGCGATCCGGAACTTGTTCGCGAGTCTTCAACTAACAGTTTCAGCGCCGGTTTCACGCTCGGGCGCCTTGCGAAGCATTGCCTTGTTACCGTCTGAGCATGATCTCGCCGGAAAACCGCTACGCTTTTCCGGATCATGCTCGATCAGCTTGCAGCTTCGGAACATTCTTCTCGGGAATGATGGATGAATTCGGGCCGCGCCGCAAGCGCCGCTTCAAATACGGTCTGAGACGTCCCGTGATGACGCATCCGCAGCATCGCTTCGCATGCGCGGCACCGGATCGAACAGCGCAAACAGCAGCAGCCCCGCGAAGAAACCGCCGATATGGGCCTGCCAGGCCACGCTCGTGGTCTCAGCATCGATGCCAATTGCGCCAACGCCGAAGATGATGTTGACGCCGAACCAAACGCTGAGGAAGCCGACCACCCGTCCGTCGCGCAACGCGCGCGACAGCGGCAGCGCTGGAACCTTTGCGGCGGTATCGGCGTCCGAACGGCTGAACGATAGGAAGCTGCCGCGGGCGAACGCGAAGCGGATCGCCGCCGCCATCGCTCCCGACACCGAGGCCGACGCGCCGATCATCGGCGCCACCGCATGCTCATGGGTGACGAGATGGGCGAGCGCGCCGGCCGCCGCCGTCACCGCCATGAACACGAAGAACCTGATGGCGCCAAAGCGCCGCGCCAGCGCGCTGCCGAACGGCAGCAGCCACAGCACGTTAAAGCCGAGATGGGTCAAATTGGCGTGCAGCAGCGAATAGGTGACGAAGGTCCAGACCTTCGCACCCGCCCCGCCCGGAATCTGCAGATTGAGCAGCGAGGAATCGTAGCGCTTCGGGATGAAGCCGAAGACGTCGATGGTCCAGTTTTCGATCTCCGGCGGCAGCAGCACCCGCAGATGGATCAGCGCCAGCAGGGCGATATAGCCGGTCAGCGCCGCGGGCAACGTCAGGATCGGCTCGCGCGAAGCCTCCTCAACGACGGCCGGCACGTCCGTTTGAAAACCTTGCGGCGGAAAGTCTTGCGGGGAATCCAAGGCAGCTTCGCTTTCAGCGCGATCGGAGCGGTGCTTGGAGATAGTCGCCTTTGCCGGCCTTGCGCAAGTGCACAAAAGGAAATGGGAGGGCCCTGGGAAAAGCCCTCCCTGTCCGTGTTGTCGGCCTTCCGGTACCTTCCCGGGAATAAGGTGTATCCCCACCCCTCCCGCGGCCCGCGACCAAACTGTTTGACGCCCTGTGTACAGGCCTCGCCGAGAACCTGGAGAAAGCGGCGAAGCTTGCGACCGCGATCACCTTAGCAGGCAGGCTGGCGGTGCAAAGCGCATAGTTAATTTAACGTTAACAACGCAAAGACAGCCGCCGAGGAGCTGAAAACACCCCAGCGGCATGGACGCTGCAGATCCCCTCCTGCACAACAACGAAAGGGATCGCGGGTGCACTGAAGCGGGACAGGTTTGTCCCGGGAGGTTGCGCCCCCGAATAAGCGTCAGTCATGAAACATCCGTCGAGCCGCGAGTTCTTCGCGTATTGGGACAACAAGCGCGGCGCAGCGCGGGCGCCCGATCGGGCCGACATCGATCCGGCCGCCGTCCGCGACCTGCTCGGCGATATCTTCGTGCTGTCCTGCGAGCAGAAGCTCGGCTTCCCGTTCCGCGTCGCCGGCACGCGCGTCTGTGCGCTCGCCGGGGGCGATCTCAAGGACCGGAGCTTTGCGGCGCTATTCACGCAAGCCAGCCGCGGCGAGATCGAGGAGATCACCACGATCGTCGCCGACGAGACCTTGGGTGCGATTGCCGGCGTCACGGCTCAACGCGAAAACGGCAGCAAGGCGCATCTCGAGCTGCTGCTGCTGCCCTTCAATGCCCGCCCGCATACGCCTGTCAGCGTGACCGGCGTGCTCGCACCGTTCGACGACGAATGCGGCGTGCTCGGTGCCTTCACCCTCACCTCCTGGCGCTATCTGCATCAGCCGGAGAAACTGCTGCCGCGCGCGATCCGCAAATTGCAGATCGCACGCGGGCTGATGGTGTATGAGGGGCTGCGGTAGACTTCGAAAGCTCCTGCGCAGGTGCCGATCGCGCGATGGATCGTCGCGCGCGGCATGACCGTTTTTGCCGGATTTGCGTCATTCCCGAAGTCGTCCCAACCGGATAGTTTCCGCGCCGCGTGAGATGACGAGCGGGTGACATCATCATGAGCTGGCGCATTCTGGCATGGACCCTCCTTGGCAGCGTGGCATTGCTGGTGGCGATCGGCGGAACGTGGCTGCTCCTGCTGCCAGGCGCGCCGGCATCGGGAACCGCGCCTGCGATCTCCAAAGACGAAGCCGAGGCGACGCTGGCCGCGCTGAAACCGCCGAAGCGACAGCGCCCTCTGATCGCCATCGTCGGCATCAACGACATGAGCGAGACCACCGACTATCTGATGCCCTACGGCATCCTCGCGCGGGCGGACGTCGCCGACGTCCTCACCCTGGCGACGCAGCCGGGACCGGTCACGCTCTATCCCGCACTCAGGGTGCAGCCCCATGCGACCATCGCCGAGTTCGACGCCGCGCATCCCGACGGCGCCGACTACGTCATCGTGCCCGCGATGAGCCGCGACGACGACACAATCGTCCTGCAGTGGATCAGGAGCCAGGCCGGCAAGGGCGCGATCGTGATCGGCGTCTGCGTCGGCGCCACGGTCGTTGCCAACACCGGGCTGCTCGACGGCAAGAGAGCCACGACGCATTGGTATTCGGTGCGCGACCTTCAGAAGCATTCGACGGTCCGCTATACGGCGGACCGCAGACTGGTCGTCGACCAGGGCGTCGTAACGACCACCGGCATCACCGCATCCATGCCGATGGCCCTCACCTTGATCGAGGCCATTGCCGGTCGGGCCAAGGCCGAGGCGGTCGCCCGCGACATCGGCCTTGCGGCGTGGGATGCGCGCCACCGCAGCGACGCGTTCAGCTTCACGCGCCCCTTCGCGCTGACGGCGATCGCGAACACGCTCGCCTTCTGGAACCGCGAGCAGCTCGGTATAGCGCTGACGCCAGGTGTCGACGAGGTCTCGCTCGCGCTGGTCGCCGATGCATGGTCGCGGACCTATCGCTCACGCGCCCTCACCTTCGCCGCCACGGCAGAGGCGCGCACGAGCCGCGGAGGCCTCGGCATCCTGCCGGACCGGATCGCGGACGATTGGCCTGCGCAGCAGGCGCTGCCGGGAGCCGGCACCTCGCCGCCGGCACAGGCGCTGGATGAAACGCTACGTGCGATCGATGCGCGCTACGGATCGCGCACGGCCGACTTCGTGGCGATGCAGCTGGAATATCTGAAGCTGGATTGATCTCAGCGCGATCTCGCTGCAACGTGACGTCCCTCCCCGCTCACGACTCACGCGGGCGTGAACCCACCTGCTCGAACCAGTTTCAACCAGCCTCCGTCGAAGAACCGTGCGGGCCGTTCTGGTCTCGCCGAACCGAGACTGGAGACTTTCCATGAAACTCACATTGCCGAAAGTTGCTTTGATTGCCTTTGTTGCGGCGACCGCGTTCATCGCGACCAGTGTCAACGCCGCGCAGTACCGCACATACGGCTGCGAGTTCGCCTTGTTCGAGGGCTGTGGCAGCCTGATCGAGATGCCGAATCAAGGCGGACGACGCGTCGTCACCCATCGCGACACCTCGCCGACTTACATGAAGCAGACCGATCCTCGCTATAGCTCCGCGATGCGTGATGCCGGTGGCAGTGGCGGCGGTGGTGGTGGTGGGGGCAGCGGTGGCCGCTGAGCTCACGCCTCTCTCTTCAGATGATGTCGCCAGTAGATGATGTCGCCAGTGCAATCCGGCGGCATCATTGCTGCCTGACCTGAATGGCGGACGCTCAACCTCGCCGTTTCTTCCTCGCCTTCTTCTTCCCCGGCGCGCCCTTCACGGGCCACGGCATGACCGAAGGCTCCGCGTGGCCCTGTTTGCTCTTATGCTTCTTTTGCTTCCCGAAAGAAGCAGCCTCGCCGAATTTCGGGCCACGCTCGCCGTGAGACGTGCTGCGCGGCTTGAATGCACCTGCCTCGCGCGCGCGATCGCTCTGACGCTCACGGTGATCATCGTCAGCGGCCTCGCGCCTAGGCGCATATGACCGCTCCTGCGAAGCCGCCTGCCGCTGCGGCCCGTCCGCCATCGGCTCGATGCGGATGCTGTCTTCCTTGTCCGGACGCTTGATCTTGGCAGCGAAGGAGTCCGCGACCCGCTCGGAAATCTCGAACTCGGTGGTGGTGTCCATGATCTTGATGGCGCCGATGTCGCCCTTGTCGATGCCGCCGCGGCGGCAGATCATCGGCAGCAGCCAGCGCGCCTCCGCGTTCTTGCGCCGGCCGATGGCGGCGCGGAACCAGACGCTGCCCTCGGCCATGCGATGTTTCGACGAGGACTTCCCGGATTTTGCTCGTGGCTTGCCGGGGCGATCGCCGCCGCCTTCACCTTCAAACCTGTCACGACCGCGATCTTCGCGCGGCTTGCCGCTGCGCTCGCCGGGATCGATGATGTCCTCGGGCGAGGGCAGCCGTGCCCGATAGAGCCGCGCCAACGCGGCGGCGATATCCTCGGGCGAACGCTCGGCCAGCAACGCCTGCGCCAGCACCAGATCGTCGGCGGTCGTCTCCTCGGTGAACAACACATCCTTCATGCGCGCGTGATCGAGCTTGCGGATCTCCTCCGCCTGCGGCGCCGTACCCCAGATGGCCTCGATGCCCGAGAGATTGAGCAGCAATTCCGCACGCCGGCGTCGTGCCGGCGGCACCAGGAGGACGCTCGTGCCCTTTCGTCCCGCACGTCCGGTTCGGCCCGAGCGGTGCTGCATGACTTCGGCGTCATTGGGCAGATCGGCATGGATGACGAGGTCGAGGCTCGGCAGGTCGATACCGCGGGCGGCGACGTCGGTCGCGACGCAGACGCGGGAGCGTCCGTCCCGGAGCGACTGCAGCGCCATGGTGCGTTCGTTCTGGGTCAATTCGCCTGACAGGGCGACCACGGAGAAGCCGCGCTCGAGCAGCGCCGCCTGCAAATGCCTCACGGCATCGCGCGTGCTGCAGAACACCAGCGCGCTCGGCGCCTCGTGGAATCGCAGCACGTTGACGACCGCGTGCTCGACGTCGGCGGGCGCGATCCGGATCGCGCGGTACTCGATATCGGCGTGGCCGCCTTCGTCGCCAGCGACCTCTATCCGGAGCGCGTCGCGTTGATATTGCCTGGCCAGTGCGACGATGCCGCGCGGAAACGTCGCCGAGAACAACAGGGTGCGGCGCGCCTCAGGCGTGGTCTCGAGGATGAACTCCATGTCCTCGCGAAAGCCGAGATTGAGCATCTCGTCGGCTTCGTCGAGCACGACCACCTTCAATTCCGAGATGTCGAGACGGCTTCGGCGCAAATGATCGCAGAGGCGGCCGGGCGTGCCGACGACGATATGGGCGCCGGCGGCCAGTTCGCGCTGCTCGCGGCGCGGATCCATGCCGCCAACACAGGAGACGACCCGCCCGCCCGTATGCCCGTAGAGCCATGCAAGCTCGCGCTGAACCTGCAAGGCAAGTTCGCGGGTCGGCGCCACGATCAGCGCGAGCGGCGCGCCGGCCTGCGCGAACCGCTCGGCGTCACCGAGCAGGTCCCTGGCCATGGCAAGGCCATAAGCCAGGGTCTTGCCGGAGCCGGTCTGGGCCGAGACCAGGAGGTCGCGGCCAGAGGCCTCGTCCGCGAGCACGGCGAGCTGAACGGGAGTCGGGGAATCATAGTTCCGCTCGCCCAAAGCGCGGGCGAGCGGCGGGGTCAGGGCCGGAAAAGACACGGGATGGAGAACCTTGGTTAATTCAGGCGCGCAAACGGTGAACCGGCGGACCTGAGCTCGCGTGCGCGGCAAACGGCCCGGCCGCACGCCGGATGTGATCTGGGCGCTCTTTACGCCAAGTGCGCTGAAATCACCATGCCTATGATGCATGGCCTGCCAGAGAACCGCGCCTGAAGGTCGCAAGGATTTGCCAGCCGGCAATTGCTTGGCGCGCGTCTAATCCCTGGAGGTCGCCAGCTTGCTGAAGCTGCCGACCAGCTTCGACCTCGCCCGCGCAACAATGTCTCTTGCTGCAAAGGTCAAGGCGCGGACGGCGCGCCAGGCTTCGGTTGCCTGCAGCCACGCCTTCACGTCGGCAAACTTGCCATAGGTCCAGGCGAATGCCGGAATCCGCATCAGCTTGTCCCGCGTGAGATGGAACAGGCGCTCGACCAGAACGAGCTTGAGCAGCTCGCCGATGATGAAGGTCGCTGCGCCGCTCAGGACCTGGCCAGTTGCGGCAAGGTAGGCTGCCAGGGGCTTGATCGGCTCCAGAATGATCACGGGTACGGAAAACAAGGCGAGCGAAGGATAGGGCGGCAGCGACCTGATCCAGGCCCGCAATCGCGCGAATTGGAGGTGCCGCTCGACCCAGCGCGAAATTGGCCGCGCCACGGCCATGAAAACCGCGTCCACAAGGAAGTAGACGGCGGCCAGGACGTAAGTGACGGGTTTCAGAATTCGCTTCACGGCACCTCTCCCGTGAACTGAAAGCCGGAACTTGGGCCTAAGTTTCACCGCAGCATGAAGAGTTCGCGAATTCCCGATGGAACTTTCTGGGCGGTTCAGATCTCCGCATAGATCTCAAGCAAATTTCCATCGGGGTCGCGGAAGAACAGCGTGCGATGGCCGAAGGACTGGTTGGTCGGCGGCGACAGCAGCGCCACGCCCCGCCGCACGAGTTCGTCGGCGCACGCATCGACCTCAGTTGCCGACACCTTGAAGGCCAGTTGCAGCGAAGCGCTGCCCGGCGGCGTCGGCGCATCAGCGGCGGTCCGGCTCGGCCGTGCCAGCGCCAGCGTGTTGCTGCCGAGGCCGTACTCGATCCAGCTCGGCGAAAGCTCGCGCAGCAGGGACAAGGCGAGCACGTCTTCGTAGAAGCGCCGCATCGCCGCCATGTCGCGCACGAAGATGACGGTGTAGTCGATCGCGCGGATGGCGCTGAACGGCGAGCGGGGCTGGTTCGGTTCGAGGGTCGGTTCGTTGGTCATCTCGTCATTCATTCCAAACCCCGACTCGTAGCCCCGCAAGGCGCCAACGGTCGGCGCAAAGCGCCACCCGCTTGACGGGGAACATGACCTACTCCACCAGCTCCGGCCACGGCACGATGGTCGACTTCACCGTCTTCATCGCCATCGCGTCCTGGACCGCCTGCGCGACGCCCGCTTCCGTGAACGGATAAATCGTCTGCATCTTCAGCCAGGGATACTTGTCGCGCGTCCGGTACAGCATGTCGACGCCGAGCGGCAGATCGTTGCCGGTGAAGCCCCAGGATCCCAGCACGTTGAGGTCCTTGGTGCAGATCCGGTGCCAGGAGGTCTCGATCGAGCCGGCGTCGGTGAACTGGCCCATCTCGACATAGGTGCCGCCGTCGCGCAGCATCTCGATGCCTTCGGGGCCGGCTGAGGGGTGTCCCGAGCAATCCATCACGAGATCAGCGCCGAAGCCGCCGACGATGTCGCGCACGCGTGCGATGCGATCTTGCGGCGACTTCAGTTCCTCGATGTTGACGGTCGCCTCCGCGCCGAATTCGCGGGCGAGCTTGAGCCGCGGCTGCTCCGGCGCGCCGACGCAGATCACGCGCCCTGCCCCCATCTCCTGCGCGGCTGCGACCGCCAGAATGCCGATCGGGCCGGAGCCCTGGATCACCACGGTATCGCCCCAGGAAAAACCGCCGGCGCGGATCGCGCGATTGAAGGCGCGGATGCAGGACGTCAGCGGCTCGGACAGCGCGCCCAGCCGCAGCGACATGTCGTCGGGCAGCTTGTAAATTTTGGTGCCCGGCAGCATGTCGAGATCGACATAGACATATTCGGCCCAGCCGCCCCACATGTGAGGCGCCTTCTCGAAGCCGAGATAGCGGCCGTAATAGACCGGCGTCAGGCACTTGTTGGCGACTTGCGGATAATGGATGCAGTAATAGCAGCGGCCGCAGGGCATCAGCGGCGGGATCATCACCTTCGAGCCGACCTTCAGCGGCTTGCTCATGAAGTCCTCGGTGAACTCGTCGCCGCATTCGACGATGACACCGCCGAGCTCGTGGCCGAGCGTGAACGGCCACGGCAGCGGTTTCGGCCAATGTCCCTTGAGAATATGCAAATCGGTGCCGCAGACCCCGCAGGCGCCGACCTTGATCAGCGCCGCCTTGCGGCCGACCTTCGGCCACGGCACGGTGCGGATGACAGGCTCCGAGCCCGGTCCTGCGTGGGTGCAGACGCGGATGGATTCCATGGCTGTGTCCTCGCTGCCCGTCTGTTATGATTGATTGGTGCGGGCGTGAGGCGAAACGTATGTGAGATGCACCGTTGTGCCAAGCGCGAGTCTCGTAGCCCGCATGCAGCAGAGCGGAATGCGGGCTCGGCGGCCCCGGATTGCGCTGCACGCCATCCGGGCTATGATCGAGGAGAATGCCGATGCTGCGTGACTATCAGCCGGCGGATGCGGAAGCGGTCAGGCGCGTCGCTCTCGCCGCCTTCGCGCAATTCGAGCAGGACTATTCCGACTGGCCGACGTTTACAGCCAATGTCGCGAAGATAACGGCGCTTTCCAGGACGGGCGAGATCATCGTCGCCGAAGACGGTGGTGAGATCGTCGGCGCCGTGGCCTATATCGGCCCACGGCAGCCAAAGCCGCCGTTCTTCGATCCGGCCTGGCCGATCATCCGCATGCTGGTGGTCGACCCCTTCGCGCGCGGCAAGGGCATTGGCCGGCAACTCACGGAAGAATGCGTTCGCCGCGCCGAGCGCGACCAGTCGCCGATCATCGCACTGCATACGACGCCGATCATGACGGTCGCTCTGCCGATGTATCTGCGGATGGGATTCGAGAAAGTGCGCGAGGCGCCGGATATCTCTGGCGTGCCTTATGCGGTCTACGTCAAGGCACTGGCGTAAGGCCGCACACGCAAACCTGTCGCATACTTCCCGCAGTCAGCGGTCTGCGATCGAAATCACCGAAGCGCGCGATGACGCGCAGGCCGCCCGAGGCCACGAGCAACGGCATCTCCTGCGGGAAGATGCAGCGCATCGGCAAGGCGGCTTGCCAAAAGTCCATCTCCGTCTCGCTCGACCAGTACCAATCAACGTGCCTGATCTGGGTGAGCGGGTCGTAGCTCGCAGTCTCCTCGACAGTGATCGCGCCAAGACCGTCGTGGACCACCGCGCCGATCAACTCGCGCTTGTTGGGATCAGAGTTGAGTATGGCGATATTGGGCAGGAAGGCGTCGAACACCAACCGACCCTTCGGCGATAGGTGTCTGCCGACCGATCCGAAGAAGCCTTTCAAGTCGTCGAGGCTATGCAGGTGGAGGATCGAGTTCATGGCAACGATGATGGTGTCGAACGTTCGCCCGCCGAGATCGAAATCGCGCATGTCCAGCTGGATGAGATCGAGCTCGACCGCCTGCGCCTTTGCGTTCTTCCGCGCGCGATCGAGCATCTCCGGCGACAAATCGCCTCCGACCACCTCAAGCCCGGCTTGCGCCAGCGGAATGGTCAGGCGACCGCTGCCGCACGCGAGATCGAGCACGCGGCCGCCGCGTTCGCTTGCGATCTCGACATAAAAGCGTTCGAGGATCGGCTCTCGCGGCGCCATCAAATCGTAGAGGTCAGGGCGGTCGTAGAGGCTGTTCTGTTCCATGAAGGCAATTGTACAGGATAATCTCGTGAGCGGCACGAGGTGACTTGTCCCCGGACCGCGCGCTGGTGATCGCGCTGCATACGAGGCCGAGCAACCCTCTCACACACCCAATTGTCTTGAGCGCTCGCCAGCGACCGTGTAAGGCCCGAGCAGTCCACCAAGGTGCTCGCTTGAACCCCCTCCCCCAGAATCCCTTGGCCGCGTCCGGCTCGTTCGCGGCGATGAAGTCCGTGCCCTACCGTCTCCAGTTCACGGCTTACGTGCTGGCGATGATGGCCGACAATATCGAGCATTTGATCAGCTTGGGTGGTGTTCCAGAAATTCCATTCGCCGGCGCTGGCGGGCTTTGCGGTGCTGTCGCACTGGCTGCCGTTCCTATTGTTCTCGGTCGCGGTCGGCGGGCTCGCGGACCGGTTCGATCCGCGACGCATCATCCAGTGCGGCATGGTGCTGTTCATCGTGGCATCGAGCGGCTGGGGCTTCTTCTTTCTCACCGATACTATCCAGATGTGGCACGCGATGCTGCTGCTGGTGATCCATGGCTGCGCCGGCGTGTTGTGGCAGACGCCGAACCAGCTGCTGCTCTACGACCTCGTCGGCCCCGCCGATCTGCCGAGCGCAGTACGGCTGAACGCGATGGCACGCTATCTCGGCATCCTGGTCGGGCCTGCCGTTGGCGGCATCATCATGCTCAGCCTCGGCACCTCGCACGGCATCATCTTCAACACGCTGTTCTATCTGCCGATGCTGCTGTGGCTGTTCTGGGCGCCGATGCGCGACAAGAGCATCGCCATGCGGCGCTTCGCGGTGCGCGGCCTTGCCGACATCGTGCTGACGATGCGCGCGATCGGCACGCAGCCGGTGCTGTCAGCGATGACGTGGCTCGCCGGCCTCACCTCCTTCATGATCGGCAACGCCTATCATGCCCAGATGCCGGGCTTTGCCGGCGATCTCGGCCATGGCGATCCCGGCGTCTCCTACAGCATGCTGCTCGCGGCCGACGCGGCCGGAGCGCTGCTCGCCGGCATCGCGCTGGAATCCTGGGGGCGTCTCAAGGGCACGCCGCGCACCGCGATCATGCTGGCGATGTGCTGGAGCGGGGCGCTGCTCGGCTTCGCTTTGGTGCGGATCTATCCGGCCGCGATCGTGCTGCTATTCTGCGCGGGCTTCTTCGAGCTGTCGTTCAACACCATGGCGCAGGCGCTGGTGCAGCTGAACGCACCGTCCGACATCCGCGGCCGCGTCGTCGGCCTTTACAACATGGCCGGCCTCGGCATGCGCGCCTTCAGCGGCATCACGGTCGGACTATCAGGCGCGGCGATCGGCATTCACTGGTCGCTCGGGCTCTCGGCCGCCGTGCTGCTCGCAGGGCTGTGTCTTCTCTATCGGCGGCGGGTGCGAGAGGCTTGACCGGCTCAGCCCGGCTGGGGTGCGCGGACGGGCCTGCCCGCCCTTGATGTGGCTTTTCCAGCGCATTGTGTCTGTCCGTGTCCGGCGGGCCCGATCCTAACGCGGCATTAACCCTATGCACCTTAGGGTCGTCCCGGACTCCGCCCGGGCGGGGGGTCGGGTGTTGGAAATGGCGTTGGCGAACAAAAAATTTCTTCCGGCCGCCGAGGAGCGTCGGCGTTTCCAGCGGGTGAAAGTGCACCTGCTCGGCCGTTACATGCTGCCGGACCGCCGCGAATTCCCCTGCCAGGTGATCAACATGTCGCCGGGCGGGCTGGCACTGCTGGCCCCCGGCATCGGCAATGTCGGCGACCGCGTCGTCGCCTATCTCGACCATATCGGCCGCGTCGAGGGCAAGATCACCCGGATCATCGACAATGGCTTCGCCATGACGATCGGTGCGACACCGCGGAAGCGCGACAAGCTTGCGGCCCAACTGACCTGGCTCGCCAACCGCGACATCCTCAATCTGCCGGAAGACCGCCGCCACGACCGTATCGTGCCGCGCAACCCGATCGCGGTGCTGACGCTCGAGGATGGCACCAAGATGACCTGCCGCATCATCGACCTGTCGCTGTCGGGCGCCGCGATCGCCGCGGAGAACCGCCCGCCGCTGAAATCGACGGTTCTGCTCGGCCGGGTCCAGGGCCGGGTGGTCCGAAACCTCGAAGACGGCTTCGCCCTGGAGTTCATGCACGAGCAGCCGGCCGAGACACTCGAAGAGAGCGTTACCGCCCGGTAAAGCGCAACGACCCCAAAACCACTGCATTTCCAGCCTCGAAGGCGGCCTCCGTGATGCGGACGCCGCCTTTTTCGTGCGTTGCGACCGGCCCCCCGCGGGTTAACGCAAGGGTTGCAGCTGCGCGCAAACGACGGCTTCAGCAGCGTTTGCCGCGTTAATAGATAAAAATGCCGCGTTAATAGATAAAAATTGAATCAATTGCAGTCATTTCAAACTTTATGAGAATTCGATTCAAGTATAGTTCGAATTCGACGCGCGTTTTACTTGCATTCGTCTCGACTTGACTTGGATGACTTAGCGGCAACTCAAAAGCTCCGTGCGAAATGTGGTCCCAACAAGAAACGGGGGCCGCAATGTTTGATTTCAGGGGACAGGGGAAAGGGCTGGCGCTGGCTGCCATGCTCTTCGGATTTAGCGCGGCAGCGCAGGCCGGCGAAGGCCGCCTGCTCTACGCGAGCCTCGGCGACACCACGCGTGCGCCGATCGGCTGGGTCGAGTTCTGTGCGGACAATGCCGCTCAGTGCCAGGGCGGGCCGACGCAGGCACGCGATATCGTGATGTCGCAGGCTGCATGGCGCGACCTCATCAAGGTCAATCGCTGGGTCAACGAGACCGTGAAGCCTTTGACCGACCAGGAGCACTGGGGCGTGATCGAGAAGTGGTCGCTGCCCTCAGACGGTTACGGCGACTGTGAAGACTACGTGCTGTTGAAGCGCAAGATGCTGATCGATGCCGGATGGCCGCGCGAGGCCCTGCTCATCACCGTCGTGCGCGACAAGAAGGGCGAAGGTCACGCGGTGCTGACGGTGAAGACCGACAAGGGCGAGTTCGTTCTCGACAATCAGAACGAGAACGTCCTTGCCTGGACGGAGACCGGCTACCGCTTCGTCAAGCGCCAGTCGCAGAGCGATCCCAACGTCTGGGTCTCGCTGGGCGATACCAAGCCGGCGGTCTCGACCGCCAGCGCGAGAGATTGATCGTTCACCCAAGGAAAGAGTCACGCGGCCCGGTCACATCCCCACCCCTCCCCGTCCCAGACCGGTTCGCGCGCGGCCAGGCTTCCCCCAAAGCCTGGCCGCAACTTTTTGAGGGAATTGCCGCTCACTCCGCGGCTTCGAGATTAGCGGGCCTATCGACCTCGCCGAGCGGTGACACGGCAGGACCATTGAGCGCCGTGCCGTCAGGCGCGAACTGCGAGCCGTGACAGGGACAATCCCAGCACTGCTCCAGCGCATTCCAGTGCACGACGCAGCCGAGATGGGTGCAGCTGGCCGAGTGCAGATGCAGACGTCCGTTGCGGTCCCGGCAAGCGGCAATCTTCTTCAGGCCGCTGCGGACGAGACGCCCCTCGCCCGGCCGCAGCCGTTCGACGCTCGCAATCTCGCTCGCCGCAAGATACTCCGCAAAATTCTTCAGCGGGGTGATGTTCTCACTGATGAACTCGCCGATGTTCTTCTGGATCTTCCGTGACGGGGCGTAGATCTCTTGCCACGGGCTCGCACCCGTCGTGATCAGATCCGTCACCAAAAGGCCGGCGACGAGCCCATTCGTGATCCCCTGCCCGGAATCGCCGCTGACGATGAACAGATGCTCCTCGCCGGGGCTGCGGCCGATGAAGCCGGCGAAATCAACCGGCTCCAGCACCTGGCCGGACCAGCGATGAGTGACCTCGCGCAAACCGGGCAAGCGATCGCGGGCCCAGCGCTCGAGCGCGTCAAGGCGCTGTGCGCCGTCGTTCGCTTCGCCCGATTTATGATCTTCGCCGCCGATGATCACGATGTCCTCGTCGGCAGAGAACGGCTGGAGCCGGACATAATGATAGGGATCGAGCGTATCCCAATAGAGCGCATCCTCCAGCGCGCCGGCCGCAATCTTCGCCGCAAGCGCATAGGTGCGGTAAGGCGCCTGCTTGGTGTGGATCGCCACCTGCACATTGACGGGCGAGTTCGTCGCGACCACCACGTCGGCGGCGTGGACCTCGTGACCCGAGGCCGTCGTCACGACCATGTCGCCGTGGCGTTGACCGATGCTCTCAACACAGGTGTTGCTAAAGAGCCGCACACCCCGCCGCTCGAGTGCACGCGCTAACCCCGCGAGATATTTGGTCGGGTGCATGCGCGCCTGGCTTTGAAAGCGCAGCGAACGCACCTGGCCCTTGGCATGGAACGGGGTTGGCTCGATGCAATTCTCGACGGGAATTCCGAGCTTGCCACAGCAATCCAATTCCTTGTCCAGCTCCGATGCGGGCGTTTCGGACGCCAGCACCCAGTAACCGTCGACGCGTCGAAAATCACAATCGATGTGCTCGGCACCCTGGATGGCCTCGGCGCGATCGATCGCGGCAGCAACGCTCTGATAGTAGCGGAGCGCGCAATCAAGCCCGCGCACCCTCACCAACTCGTCGTAACCGTCGTCGAGCGCGGTGGCCAGGTGGGCAGTGGTCCGCGCCGTCATCCCGCTGCCGATGCCGCCGCGGTCCAGCACCACGACCGAGCGTCCATGGCTGGCGAGCTCATAGGCGACCGACAGCCCGGCAATTCCAGAACCGACAATGACGACGTCCGTACCCATCGTACCGGATAGCGCCGGGGCGTCGGCAACCGAAACATCCATCCAGAGCGATCGGGTGTGCTCGTCTCGTACATTCATGACACTACTCCTCGAAGCAACAAACGATGCGACGGGACGAGGGTTCCTCTCCGACCGCCGGCGAGCGGAAATGCCATTGAAGATCACCACATTCATTAGGAACCTTCATCGCGCTCGCGCTTGAAACCGCATGAAAAATCCATCACCCGGAATGCGCAGGGCGTTACGTCAAGCCCAATTGTACGGACACCTGCTCGTCCGGAATGACAGGCTGTATTACCCAGGAGGCAATCATCCGATCTGCTCGATCCAGCTTGCACGCGAGATGGTCAGGTCAGGATGGATGACCAAGCAGGACGGCGAATACGAGATCACGCCTGACGGGCAGCTTGCCGCCGAAAGCGAGTACAGTCGCTGATGCGCTCGCTGGGGTCCGGCCGCGACTTCGACAAAACGCCGGTCCTGACCGTCGAGCCAAAAACCATCCGGCGCAGGCGACAAGCGGCGCAGATACGCGCGCGCGTGTCAGTGCTCAAGACTGTTTTTGTAGATCCTGCCGTCCTTCATGATCACCACAAAATTCTTCGTGGGATCTTCGATGAGCCTGATGTCTTCGAGCGGATTGCCGTCGACGAGCAGGAGATCGGCGAGCGCCCCCTCCTCCACGACGCCGAGCTTGCCGGGATAGGGATCCCGCAGACCGGAGAGGCGCAGCAGTTCCGCATTGGTCGACGTCGCCATAGTCAATGCTTCGGCCGGCGTGTACCAGCGCGTGAGCGCGCTCAGCAACGCACCTTGCTTGTCCGCCAGTGCCTTCGAGAACAAGACGTCGGTGCCGAACGCGGTTTTGATGCCGTACTTTCTTGCCAGCGCATAAAGGCGGTCAGTGCCGGCAACCACCTGCCGCATCTTGTCCTGTTCGGCAGGCCCAAGCGCGGCCGCGCCGGCGAGATCGAGGAACGGCTGTGTGCTCAGCCATATTCCCT
Organism: Bradyrhizobium sp. 159; assembly: GCF_023073795.1. Lineage (NCBI taxonomy): Bacteria > Pseudomonadati > Pseudomonadota > Alphaproteobacteria > Hyphomicrobiales > Nitrobacteraceae > Bradyrhizobium > Bradyrhizobium sp. 159. The sequence continues at coordinate 19,398 of NZ_JADPKE010000091.1, forward strand.
TTTCCGCCATCAACCTCGCGCTCGCCTCGTCCATGAGGTGACCGTGCTCAATGCATCTGACGCCGGCCGCGATCGAGCGTTGGATCGCGACCGGGGTATAGGCATGGGTCGCGACATAGGTGCCCCAATTGTCGGCCGCCTCGACCGCGGCGCGGAGTTCGGGCTCGGTGAAGGTCGAGACATCGAGCGGGCTGAACGGCGACGCGACACCACCGCCCGCCGCAAGCTTGACCTGCGAAGCGCCTTGCATCAGTTGCTCGCGCGCCCGCATGCGGACCTCGTCGGGACTGTCGGCGACCATGCTGCCGCCGATCCGCTCCATGCGGCTGAGCATGCCGCCGATCGTGCGCGGCAGATCCGAAAGCTGACGAAAATCGCCATGACCGCTGGTGATGGTGATCATTGCGCCCGAGGGATAGATGCGAGGGCCGGCAACGAGATCTTCGTCGATGGCCTGCTTCAGTCCGAACGAGGGGCCACCCATATCGCGCACGGTCGTGAAGCCGCGCATCAGCGTCGCAGTTGCCTCGGCCGCGGCGAGCAGATTGTTGTAGCCAACATCGCCTGCGAGCGCGGCCATCGGCGTCGGGCGCACCAGCATCGCATGCCAGTGTGCGTCGATCAGCCCGGGCATCAACACGCGGCCACCGCCGTCGATTACCAGACCGGCAGCAGTGGCTTCGCCAATTGAGATTTTCTCGATGGTCTTGTTCCGGACAAGAACGCTGGATGGTGCAGAGAGCGAAACGGACTTGCCGTCGAATATCCGGACGTTGCGGAACAGGATAGCGGGGTCCTGCTGCGCCGATACCGGTGACGGAAGACCGAAGACGCCTCCAACGAACCAAAGCGCCATGACAGCCCGCAGGAGCGTCGCCGGCCTACGCCAACTCATATGTAATCTCCGCAGCGCTTACGCAGGCTTTGCCACAGGGAGCCACGCAAAAGTCAGCCACCCGATGCCATGAGACAACAAGTCGATGCCGAGCAACAGTCCCAGAACCCACAGCCCGGTCATCGGAAAGCCCGTCAGGATGATGAGTCCCGCCAGAACACCAAACACGCCCGACGCGAATATGATGCCGCCGCCCTGCTGCCAGCGGCCGATGCCGATCAGCATGCGTACGACACCGGAGACCAGGAGCGCAATGCCGAGCACATAAGTGAGCAGGAGCGCTCCGGTCAGCGGCTGGGTGACCAGAACAATGCCGAAGGCAATATAGAGCATGCCGAGGATGATCTGCCAGACGAAGCCGCCCCAGCCCTTGGTCCAGAAGGCGTGGAAAATTTCGAAAGCGCCCGCGGCCAGCCAATGAACAGCGCACTGACCACGGTGAAGAACGCGATGTCGCCGAGCACCATCAGCCCTGCGAGCACCATGAACAGACCCAGCAGCACACAGACCCAGCGAGGCGGTTGCGGCAGGCCCGTCGCGCCCATGGGTGCGCTATTGTCGTAAGTGGTCATGACATCCTCCTCGGTTTACCTCCAACGCCATCCGCAATGACGGCGGCCACGGTGCCACCAGCACTCCCAGCGCCGACGCCGCCGATGCCATGATGGCGGGCGAGGCCGTGGACGTTGTGGCGGCCGACGCGCTGGGCGTTGGCCGGGGTCCTGTAACGGACGGGCAGTCTGCTGCGCAAAGGTGCCGGCAGCGGGCTCGCGCCTGCTCGGAACGGGATGATCCTTTGGCTCCGGCAGGGCCACAGCATCGTACGACCCTAGGGTCACTCCTGCACCAGCGACCATCACGCCTCCCAACAGCATCCGCAACGCGGCGCGTCGATCCATCTCGCTTACTGATCTCATTCCTGGGTTCACTTTCACGAAATCCTCTGCCCTTCTTCAACGCAGGCTCTCGCAGGGGCTTCATCGATTGGGATCTCACCCGGCAGGTAGTTAGGAAGTTGTCCGGCCGGGATAATCGCAATCAGGGCGAGACCCGCCATGATCAAGAGTCCAATCTTGAGCGCCCGCAGGCGTGCCTCGGTGTTCACCCGCACGGCTTCCGCGACCTGCTGCGGCGATCCGCTCGTGCCTTCCAGCACGGTGCGCAGGCGGTCGTTGCTGACGAAGGTGATGTTGTCGAGATCGACCTGGGCCTGAAGCTCCGGCGTCAGCACGGGACTTGCCGTGATCCTGCCGAGTGCGATGGTGCTGAGTAGACCGACCAGAAGAGCTCCTGCGACCGCGGTCCCGACTGCGGCGGCAAGATTTTGCGTCGTGCCGCGCAAGGAGCCGACGTCACCGGCGAGTGCTTTTGGAGACTCTGTCACGAGGACGTTGAACAGCAGCGTCACCAGCGAGCCCTGACCAATGCCGAACAGGAAAAGCCCGAACAGCACGGGAATTTCGCTCCAGTCGTTGCGCACGACAAAGGCGAGCCAGACCAGCGCGATGGTGCAAACCGAAAACCCGTAGCGACCGATCTGGCGCGGCGTTAGTCGCTCGTAGACATTGACGATCAGCATCGCCGAGAAGAAGACCGTGAGGTTGAACGGCATCATCGCAATAGCGGTCGCAAGCGGCGAACGCCCCTGCACGATTTGGATATAGAGCGGCACCGTGAAGTTCAGTGCAGCCTCCAGCGCGACCACCGCGAACAGCGCAAAGACCGCGCAACGCTCCTCCGGCGAGTCGACTACCGCCAAGGCCAGCAGCGGCGTCTTGCCGGCGGCTTGCCGCCTGTGCGTCCACAGCAGGAATGCCTGGCCCAGCACGATGCCGAGCAAGATCATGACTGGGGCGGGCGAAAGGCCGAACAGATCAAACGGTGCGTTCGGGGTCGCCACCGCGAGCCCCCAGCCGTTCAGATTGTTGAAGCCGAAGCTGATGAGGATGATCGCGGTCGCGGCGAGCATCACGCCGACGAGGTCGATCTGCACGTCAGGCCGACCGTGGTCAGGTTTGAGGCGGAAGCTCATGAGAAAAACGATAGCGGAGGCCGCGATCAGAATTCCGAACGCCGGCCGCCAGCCGATATAGGTTCCAAAGACGCCGCCGACCACAAACGCCAGCACGCCGGCAGCCGCACGGGCCGAGCCGAGCGCACCCAGCGCGGTTGCCTGCTGGCGGCCCGCATAATTCTCGGCAATTAGCGCGACCAGCGAAGGCACGATCACCGAACCCGAGGGACCGCACAGCGCTTGCGCGGAAATCATGACCGATGCGGACGGGCTGAACGTCATCATGAGCTGTGAGACGAAGAACAGCACGACCGCGCCGCGGAACACATGCACCGCGCCAAATCGTTGAGCAAGCTTGGCGCCGAGCATCACGAAGCCGGCAACCAGCATGGAGTAAGCTACGATGCCTGTCGCGACTGTCGTGGGCGCGACGCCAAAGCTCTCGACCATTCCACCCATGGCCACCGGCAGCGAAGCCACGTTGAATGACATGATCATCTGGCCGAGCGCGATTGCGATCATGGGAACCCATGAGGCGCGCTCCTCCTGGTGAATGCCGCCGATCGACATTGTCTGCGTGGCCATGGCGTCCTCCAGCTTGATCGGCGTTGCGACCGGCCAGGCTATGAGCCGACCGATCCTTTCAGCATCGGTTCACTCTTCTGGTTTCGATACGAACAGATCCATTCCCAGCCGCTGCGACAGGAACTTTGCGGCGAGTTGCCCCCGCACGCTGTTGCCGGCGGCATCGAGCGGCGGCGCGAAGGTGCCGAAGCCGCCCTTGCCTGGGGACACCGCGACGATGCCGCCGCCGATCCCGCTCTTGCCCGGCAGGCCGATGTCGTAGAGCCAGTCGCCGGAGGTCTCGTAGAGCCCGGCTGTGATCATAACAGCCAATGCGTAATGGCAGATCGAGGCATCGACGACGCGCTGCTTGGTCACGGGGTTGACGCCGCCGTCCGCGAGCGTTGCGCCCATGACCGCGAGGTCGCGCGCGCTCACATTCAGAGAGCACTGCCGGGTATAGAGATCGGTCGCTTCCTTTGCGTCGCAGTAGATGCGGTCATAGCTCTCCAGAAGCCGCGCTATGCTGCGGTTGCGAAAATTGGTCTCCGACGCCGAGGCGTAGACCTCTTCGTTGAGCGGCAGCGTGCGGCCGGCAAAGCGCGACAATCCGTCATGAATGAATGCCCATCGCGCCGCGGCGGTAGCGCCAGGCGCCAGGCTGGTCGTCGCAATCGCGCCGGCATTCACCATTGGGTTGGTACGGCCGCTGCCCTGCTCAATCGCGGCGAGCGAGTTGAATGGGAGACCGGTCGCGTTCGCGCCGAGCTTGGCGCGGGCCTCCTCCGGCCCGATGGCCTCGCAGACCAACGCGAACAGGAACGGTTTTGACACGCTCATGATGGAGAATTCGTAGTCGGCATCGCCAGCGCCGAAGATCTGCCCGCTTGTCGCAACGACACAGACGCCGAACAGCTCACTCGGCACGCGCGCGAGCGCGGGGTAGACCTGCGAGTTGGTTCCATCATGATTTGCTTGAAATCGTCGCTGTGCCTCGGTCACCAGCGACTGCACGGCGTCCGCGCCGGGCAGATGGCCGGTCGAGACGTAAGCCGTCTCTCGTTCGTCAACCAGAGGACGCGCCATGGCACCACTCCGTAGAACGGATTCAACTGATGTCGGCTCCGTTCTAGAACTCGACGCTCGCCACCAGTTGATTCCCCCAGCTCGAGCGAGTCAATTTACAACCACAAGGCGATTTTGCAGGCCTGCCATACGACTCCACAAGAGATGCAGCGACCGCGCGATGCAGCGGGAATTTCTGGCATATGCGTAAGCCTCGCTGTCGAGCCATGTATCGAACTCTATTCAAAAGCAAATACCGACCGAGATAAGAATCAAGGTCAGATTGTAATTCGCTTGCGCTGGAGTACGATCATGCGCGGCTGCGAAAGGATCATTGGGCGAAAGAGAAGCGCGAAGAAATCCACATTATATAAACGAGGCGTAACATGGTGGCACAAACGACTGACGGACATGTCCTGCTGGTCAAAAAGCTCGGCGGCCTCTTCGCAATCATCATCGGATGCTTGCTGACCGCAGTCGGCGTGACCTTCGAATCCAGCGGGACGACTTTCTTCGGCGTTCTCTTCCTGGTGCTTGGCGCGGGTTTACTCGTGCTGAAAATCGTCAAACGAAACGAATGATCTTCGTTGCCATAGGCAACTGACGCGGTTCGCTCAGGCGCCGAGCACATCGACCAGCCGCAGCTCATCGGCAGCGGGATCTTTCAAGAACAGCTCGGCCTCGATCTCGGTCAGATGCGACAGCATCTGTGCGCGGGCCGCCTCTCTGTCGCGCTTGCGGATCGCGGCGACGATGCCGGCGTGGTGATCGGTGCCGCAGGCCGGCGTGTCATGGCGGCGGTAGAGCAGGATGATGAGCGAGGAACGCGCGATCAGCTCCTTGAGGAAGCCGAGATAGATGCTGTGGCCACTCATCTCGGCGACCAGACGGTGAAACTCGCCGGAGAGGCGGACCGAGGCGCGCGCGTCGCCGCGCAGTTCGGCCTCGCGTTCTTCGGTGAGATGGCGCTGGAGACGGTCGATCCAGGCCGGCGATACCGCGTCGATGGCGTGACCAATGATCGTCGGCTCAATCAGGCGGCGCGCCTCGAACACTTCGCGGGCATCCGCAGGCGTCGGACGTGCGACGAAGGCTCCGCGGTTCTTCTCGATGTTGACGATGCCTTCATGCGCGAGCTGCTGCAGCGCGGTGCGGACCAGGGTACGGCTGGCGCCGTAGATGTCACCGATCTCGTCCTCGCCGAGCTTCGTGCCGGGTAACAGGCGGTGCTCGAGGATCGCGGCGGTCACGCCCTCCCGAATACGACTGACGCGATCGCTCGCGTCCGGCACGTCGAATTTCGGGCGGGTCTTGGCGGCCATGGATGTCAGGCTCGATCGAGAACGTTCGGCTGCGAATGTTAGTCGACGAGCTGTATCCAATCACAGGCGAAACTTTATACAATCTTCGCCCGTTTTGTGTGCAGGTGATTGCGCAGGCGGCAGGCAGCCCGGATCGGCCAGATTCAATCTAACGATCTGACTCCGCTGCACAGTTTTGAGAAATTGACCGCCGAGAGCCGTTGGCACGGACCTTGCGGAGAGAGGCGGGAAGCATCGCCCTCCCGTCGGACACGCCATGGCCACTCCTGCCGCTCTCGAACTGGTTGCCGTCACCAAACGCTACGACGCGACGCTGGCGGTCGAGGATGTCAGCCTGAAGATCCCGGCCGGCACCTATTGCTGCCTGCTCGGCCCCTCCGGCTGCGGCAAGACCTCGACCCTGCGCATGATCGCGGGCCATGAGGCCGTCAGCGAGGGCGACATCATCCTGGGCGCGCAGAACGTCACCGACGTTGAGCCCGCCAAGCGCGGCACGGCCATGATGTTTCAGTCCTATGCGCTGTTTCCGCATCTCAGCGTCATCGATAACGTCGCTTTTGCGCTGAAGATGCGTGGCATCGACAAGCCGACGCGCCACAAGCGCGCCGGCGAATTGCTCGAACTGGTGGCGATGAGCCCTTATGCCGGACGCCTGCCCGCACAGCTCTCCGGCGGCCAGCAGCAGCGCGTGGCACTCGCCCGCGCGCTGATCACCGAGCCGCAGATTCTGCTGCTCGACGAGCCGCTCTCTGCGCTCGATCCCTTCCTGCGGGTGAAAATGCGGGGCGAATTGAAGCGGCTGCAGCGCGAGCTCGGCATCAGCTTCATCCAGGTCACCCACGGCCAGGAAGAGGCGATGGCGCTCGCCGACCACATCGTGGTGATGAACCACGGCAGGATCGAGCAGCAGGGCACCGCGCGCGAGATATTCCACCGTCCCCGCACCGAATTCGTGGCGCGCTTCATCGGTGGCCATAACGTGCTCAACGATTCCGGCAAGCTGATCGCGGTGCGCGCCGATCAGCTCGGCATCGTCCCGTTCACTGACGGCGCCTTCGGCGCGCCGGCGCTTTTGACCCAGACCGAGTACCAGGGCTCCTTCATCGCTGTCTCGCTCACGCTCGACGATGGCACCGCCCTGTTCTCCCACGTTCCCGAGGCAACCTTCGACGTCCACCCGTTCCGTCCGGGCGATCGCGTGCTGGCCACCTGGGATCCCGCCAAGGCGCAACGCCTGCAATAGCGCCGATCGATCACTGGAATGCGCAACAGAGGAGTGACTGATATGACCGAGACCACCAGGACGAAGGGCGTCAGCCGCCGCACGCTGCTCAAGGGCACTGCAGGTCTTGCCGGCCTCGCCGCCGGCTCCGGCGCGATCACCGGCTTTCCATATGTGAAGTCGGCCGATGCGAAGGTGCTGCGCTATCTCGGCACCGCCGTAAACGAGGGCGACGACATCTCCAAGCAATGCCTGAAGGACACCGGCATCAAGATCGAATACATCACCGCGACCACCGACGACGTCACCAAGCGCGTGATGACCCAACCGAACTCCTTCGACGTGCTGGACACCGAATATTTCTCGCTCAAGAAGATCGTGCCGTCCGGCAACATCCTTGCCCTCGACGCCAAGAAGATCAAGGAATTCGACAACATCACGCCGGTCTTCACCAAGGGCGAGACGCCCGGCGGCAAGAAGATTGGAGGCCAGGGCACCGCGCCCTGGAAGGTGCTCTATCTCGAAGGAAAGGACTCCAAGAAGTTCGCGACGTCGGCGACTGAATTCGTCACGCTGATTCCGACCGTCTACAACGCCGACACGCTGGGCATCCGTCCCGACCTGATCAAGCGCCCCATCAGCTCGTGGTCCGAGCTGCTCAATCCCGAATTCAAGGGCAAAGCTTCGATCCTCAACATTCCCTCGATCGGCATCATGGACGCCGCCATGGTCGTGGAGGCCTCCGGCAAGTACAAATATGCCGACAAGGGCAACATGACCAAGGAAGAGATCGACCTCACCATGAAGGTGATGACCGAAGCCAAGAAGGCCGGCCAGTTCCGTGCCTTCTGGAAAGACTTCAACGAGAGCGTCAACCTGATGGCTTCAGGCGAGACCGTCATCCAGTCGATGTGGTCGCCGGCGGTGACGAAGGTGCGCTCGATGGGGATCCCCTGCACCTTCCAGCCGCTGAAGGAAGGCTACCGCTCCTGGGCCTCGGGCTTCTGCGTCTCCAAGGGCGTCTCGGGTCCCAAGCTCGAATGGGCCTACGAGTTCGTGAACTGGTTCTTGTCCGGCTACGCCGGCGCCTACCTCAACCGCCAGGGCTACTACTCTGCCGTGCTCTCCACCGCGAAGGCGAACATGGAGCCTTACGAATGGGCCTACTGGATGGAAGGCAAGCCGGCCGAAAAGGACATCAAGGCGCCCGACGGCTCGCTGCTCGAGAAAGCTGGTGCCGTGCGTGACGGCGGCTCCTACGAGGACCGCATGGGCGGCGTCGCCTGCTGGAACGCGGTGATGGACGAGAACGACTACATGGTCCGCAAATGGAATGAGTTCATCGCGGCGTAATCGACATGTCGGAAGAGGTCCTGCAACAGGCGGCCCCGGGCTTGATTCCGGGGTCGGGCACAGCGCGCGCCGCAAAACTGACGCGGCTGTCCCCGTCCTTCATCTCCTGGCTCCAGGCCGGGCCGATGATGCTGGTGTTTCTCGCCTTCTTCCTCATCCCGCTCGTCTTCGTCGTCATCGTCTCGTTCTGGGACTACAACGAATACCAGCTGCTGCCGGCCTTCTCGGGCCGCGGCTACACCGACACGTTCGAAGGCTGCATCGCGCAGCTCCCCGATCTCTGCACGATCGGGCGCACCTACGTGATGACGCTGAAGCTGTGCTTCATGGTCTGGGCCATCACGCTCTTCATCGGCTTCTGGGTCGCCTACTTCCTCGCCTTCCACGTCAAGTCCAAGACCTGGCAGATGGGATTGTCGCTGCTGTGCACGATCCCGTTCTGGACCTCCAACGTCATCCGCATGATCGCCTGGATCCCGTTGCTGGGCCGCAACGGCCTGGTCAATTCCGGCCTTGTCAAAGCAGGACTTATCAACCAGCCACTGGAATGGCTGCTGTTCTCCGAATTCTCCGTGGTGCTGGCGCTGGTCCACCTCTTCACCTTCTTCATGGTGGTGCCGATCTTCAATTCGATGGTGCGCATCGACAAGTCGCTGATCGAGGCCGCCTATGACGCCGGCGCGAGCGGCTTCCAGACGCTGGTCAACGTCATCATCCCGCTGGCAAAGCCCGGCATCGTGATCGGCTCGATCTTCGTCATTACCATCGTGATGGGCGACTTCATCACCATCGGCGTGATGGGCGGCCAGCAGATCGCCGCCGCCGGCAAGATCATCGAGACGCGGGTGAACGCGCTGCAATTCCCGGCCGCCGCGGCGAACGCCGTCATCCTGCTCGCGATCACTTTCTTGATCATCACCATGATGTCGCGCATCGTCGACATCAAGAAGGAGCTCTAGAGCATGAAGGAAGGACGCCCGCGCTCTTTCTACGTGCTCGCGATCTTCTTCGCGGCCTATGTGCTGTTTCTCTATGGCCCGATGATCGCGATCTACGTGCTGTCGTTCCAGGGGCCGCAGGGCGGCCTCACTTTCCCGATGAATGGCGTGTCGACCTTCTGGATCGCGAAGCTGTTCCAGGGCACCGGCATCGTCGATCTCGGCGCGGCTTTCCACCGCTCGCTGCTGCTCGGCATCATCGTGATGATCCTCACCGTCGTGCTGTCAGTCGCCGCCGGCATGGCCTTCCGCCGCAAGTTCAGGGCGCAGAGCATCCTGTTCTATTCGGCGATCGCAAGCCTGATCGTGCCCTCGATCATCACCTCGCTCGGTATATCGCTAGAGTTCCGCATCATCGACGACTTGATCAAGGCGCACTGGAACGAAAACTTCGAGACCTCGATGGGGCTGCTCACTTCGGGCCTCGGTGCCCACCTGACCTGGACGCTGCCGTTTGGCCTCTTGATCATGTTCGCGATCTTCAACCGCTTCGACCCCAGGCTCGAGGAAGCCGCACGCGATCTCGGCGCGACGCCGTGGCAGACGTTCCGCCATGTCGTGCTGCCGATCATATTGCCATCCGTGATCGGCATTGGCCTATTCGGCTTCACGCTATCCTGGGACGAACTCGCCCGCTCGAGCCAGGCGATCGGAGCTGTAAATACATTGCCGCTGGATCTGCAGGGCCTCACCACCACCGTGACGAACCCGGACATTTATGCTCTCGGCACCGTGATCTCCGCCGTCTCGTTCACGGTGATCGCGCTTGCGCTCGGCACCATCCACATGCTCAACAAGCGGCAGGCGGCCAAGGGCTCGGACGCTGGCAAGGGACTTGTCTGATCCGATGCGGCTTCACGTCGTCAATCCCAATACCACTGTTGCGATGACGACGAAGATCGCCGCTGCCGCGCGCTCCGTTGCCCTGCCCAGCACCGTGATCGATGCGCGCCAGCCGGCGATGGGCCCGGTCTCGATCGAGGGATTTTACGACGAGGCCTTTGCCGTGCCCGGCATGCTCGGCTGCATCCGCGAGGCTGATCGCGACGGCGCGGATGCGCACGTCATTGCCTGCTTCGATGACACCGGCCTCGACGCGGCGCGCGCCGCCGCGAAGGCCCCGGTGATCGGCATCGGCGAAGCCGGCTTTCATATGGCAAGCCTGATCGCTGCGCGCTTCGCCGTGGTGACGACGCTCGCTGTCTCCATCGTGCCGATCAAACATAATTTGCGAAAATACGGTCTCGCCGAACGCTGTGCCCGCGTGCGCGCCGCCGAGGTCCCCGTGCTCGCGCTCGAGGAGCGCAATGCCGATGCCGTCGGCCAGATCTCCGCGGAGATCTCGGCCGCGATTCGTGATGACCGCGCCGAAGCCATCGTGCTCGGCTGCGCCGGCATGGCTGATCTCGCCGCCGAGCTGGCCGCCACGCACGGCCTGCCCGTCGTCGACGGCGTCGCGGCCGCCGTGACGCTGGCGGAATCAGTGGTGCGGCTCGGGCTGACGACGTCCCGGCTCGGGCCCTATGCCGCGCCGCGGTCGAAGACCTATTCCGGGCCGTTTTCGCAATTTCAGCCCTGATCCGTGGTCCCGACGGGCCTTCGGACGCTTCAACTCCCGCTGATTGCTGGTTTTTTTGCCCTTAGCCTCTTTTTGGTCCCATTCCTTGCCGAAACGTAAGGCTTTCGGGACGCCCCGGTGATCCTCTGGGTTGCCGGTCTTCGCCACTCACCAAGTTTCAATTTGGGTTTTGTCAGCGATGATCGATCTCGCACAGGACACACCATCCGCCCCTCTCCTTCGCCTCGGCGCCCAGCCGATCGCGCTGACCGCGGCCGCGCTTCTCCTGCTGATCGCCGGCGTGACCTCGATCGCGGGCTGGCGTGCCTATACCGGCGCGGCACCGGAGACCGACCGGCTGGTAGCATCGCGGCAGCTCCAGGCCCGCACCGCACAGGCGTCCGAGCAACTCGTCGAGAAGACCAAAGGGCTGGAGGCGACCCAGCAGGAATCGATCGACCAGCTCCAGGTCGTGCAGGACCAGCTCCAGACCATGAAGCGGCTGATGGCGGCGCAGCAGGCCGACACCAAGCGCCTGTCCGAGCAGGTCGCGGCGCTGAACGAGTCCGTCGACGGCTTACGGCAGTCCTTTGCCAGCACCCGGGCCAGCGAGGCCGAAACACCCTCCGTTACCCGCAGGAAACCGGCGCGGCACCGCGTTCAGGCCAGCGCGGGCAAGCGGTCGCGCGGCTGAGCAACTCACGACACCGACGAATTTTTTCGACTTGTGAACTGGATCACATTCGCGCGTGTGATTCCGCGCGATGCTTGCGATACCGGATGGCGTGAGCCGATTTCAATGTCCGGGGCTGGCAAGGTCGTTGACGGTATACTGCGTCAACGGCCTTGTTTTTTGGTGGGCCGGCTACTCGCCAAGGATGCTATTCGCAGACGTCCACGCGCCGGTATCGCCATCCCGAAGGCGTCATGACCCGCTTGCGAACGACGTAGCAGCCGCCGTAACCATCGTCATAGCCGGCACCATAATAATAAGGACTGCCGTAATACGGATAGCCATAGCCATAATAAGCGCCATAGTAGCCGGCGCCGGCAAGCCCCGCCCCGATCGCGACGCCCGGCCAGAAGCCGCCGCCGTGCCAATGGCCGTGGCCGCCATGCCAACCGCCACCGCCCCAGCCGCCATGGCCGAAACCGCGCGCCTCGGCCACTTGCGGCGCCGACAGCCCTACCGCCGCGACGGTCACCGCCGCCATGATCATCTTGCGTAACATCACTCGATCCTCCGCGTGGATACGCTCCACGCTTCAAAGCCGGATCAAGCTAATGTCAGTTCGACATTTCTGACAGCCACGCTGTCTCACTTCCGCGCGAGCGTCAGCAGCCGCGGCAGATGCTCTTCATCTCTTGTCGAGCAGCCGGTTCTCGGCGTTGACGGTGGCATCAGCCGCCCCACCTGCACCGCCGGTGGCGACTCCGGAGCCCGGGCCGGATGATTGAGCCGCACCCAGGCTGTTGGTCCCGGGCGGCGGGGCCGGCGAGTTGGCGACACCGCCCGTCGGTCCCGCGGAGCTTCCAGTCGATCCCACAGAGCCTGCGGTCGATCCCACAGAACCTCCGGTCGAGCTCGCAGAGCCTCCGGTCGATCCGGCAGAGCCGCCGGTCGCTTGCGCGAACGATACGGCCGGAATCGCCGCGAGTGCGAGGATCACCATCATGGTCTTGGTTGCGGACGATCTGGCAGACATTGGAAATTCTCCTTTGCCGGTCAACCGCTGCCGCGATCACCTGTTCCGGAACAAATGCCGTCACATCAGCTTGAAAGCGAGGAGGCCAAATCACGATGACCCATCGCGATCCCTTTGCTGAAGGCGAACGCGCTGCGCGCGAAAGCATCCCGGCAGAAGCCAATCCCTATTCGGACGGCAGCGACGAGCATGCGCTATGGGCCGCCGGCCACGAGAAGGTGGCAGGCGCGATCGAGGCACGCGAATCCGAGGGCATGTGACGATAGGTCGTCTGCAGCCGCACCGACTGGACCGACACGGCCCCGGGCATCTCAGCCGATCCGCTTCAAACCCTTCTTGAAGCGGGGACCGTTGGCCACGTAGAACTTGGCCGCACTCCCCATCTTCTGGACCTGGGCATCTTCGAGCGTGCGGATCACGCGCGCCGGCGAGCCAATGATCAGCGAGCGCTCGGGAAACTCCTTGCCCTCGGTGATGACGGAGCCGGCGCCGACGATGCTGTTGCGGCCGATCTTCGCGCCGTTCATCACGATCGCGCCCATGCCGACGAGCGCGCCCTCCTCGATGGTGCAGCCGTGCAGGATGACGTTGTGGCCGACCGTGCAGTTCCTGCCGACGTGAAGCGGGAAGCCGAGATCGGTGTGGCAGGTCGAGCCGTCCTGCACGTTGGCGCCTTCGCCGATCTCGATCCATTCATTGTCGCCGCGAAGCACCGCGCCGAACCAGACGCTCGCGCCCGGCTTCAGGCGCACACGGCCGATCAAGGTGGCGGTCTCCGCGATGAAATAATTGCCGTCGGCGGGAAGATCGGGCGCCTGCCCGTCGAGCTCGTAGATCGCCATGGAGGTCTCCTGTCAGGATGATCCTGGCATAGCGAAACGGCGGCCTGGACGCAAAGGGGCCGCCACGCGGAGCGTCAAGGGTCGCGCGGGAGGCGTCAGCCCAGCACGCCAGCTGCGCGCAGCGTCATCAGGAAGAAGGTGCCGCTCATCATGCTCCAGAAGCCGGCGATGAGGGTCGCCATCATCACGAATTCGGCGCGGCGGGTTTCCACACGGATGCCGCGGAGCGTGTTGCGCATGATGATGAAGGGCGCCGCGAAGACCAGGAAGGGCACGGCCGCGAAGGTCTTCGGCGCGACGCCGTCCTGCAACAAGCCGAAGCCGGCGGGACGCTGCGCGAACGCCTGGTATCCGTTCACGAGCGCGCCCGCGAGCGCGAAACCGATGCAGATCGAGAAGAAGGTATTGAGAGCTTCAGGTGTCATCGGAACGGTCCGCCCTTACGCGACGCTGGCGCCCACCTGTGACAAATCGTGCCGGTTAACGCTACATTATCCTTAAGGGAAGGTTAACGCCGCCCGCCAACCCGCGCAGGGGCCTTCCCGCTCTCCGCAGGTGGGGAGCGCTGCGCGAAATCGCCGGCACATGGCATATTCGCCGCTGATTCGTCGGCCAGCGGCCGACTGCGGCTTACCTTGCGCTAGCTCATGACGGTGTTTTCGGCAGCCTCCTCTCGCTCTCCCCGGACGCGCACCCGAGCGCACGTCGTCCCGATCGCGCTCGGCGGCGCCGCTGCGGCGTGCGCGGTCGCGCTCGTTGCCTATTTGCTGTGGCCGACCTGGGGCACGCGCGGTGCGAACGCCCCGGACAAGCTACCGGTGAGCGTCGGCGGCACCCTGTTCAACCTGCCTGTGACGGCGATCCGGATGAAGATCCAGCGACACTCCGGGCCGCAGGAGCGCATCGATCTCGATTTCCTCTATCCCTCGCTGGAACCGCCCGGCGCTCCGAAGCACGTCACCGCCGATACGGTGGAGGCGGCGGCGCAATCGATCGACCGCATCTTCCTGTCGATCGCGGCCCATCACGATGCACTCGCGCCCGAGCAGCGAACGGCCACGATCTATCCGCGCTATCTCGACCGGGCCGCGACGATGCCCGAAGAGGGCCTGACGATGCGGATGTTTCGCGCTGAGACCCCTTACGGCAGCGAGGATCTCTATTCCGCCGCAAGTCCGGCGCTGACCGCACGCTGCACCCGCGATGCGGCCACTCCCGGCATGTGCCTCTCCGAGCGCCGCGTCGGCGGCGCCGACCTCACCTTCCGCTTTCCGCGAAGCTGGCTGTCGCAGTGGCGAGATGTGGCGGAGGCGATGGAGAAGCTGACCGCGCAGCTGCGCGGGCCGAAGGGCTGAGCCGGGCCTCGGCTTGAAGGACGGGCTGGAGCCTCCCAAACAAAAACTGCGAAAACAACCCCATGCACAGTAGCCAAGCATTGGGGGCATCGGGGTTTTTCGTATTTTTCGAAATCTCAACTTGACCCGTCGGGCAAAACAGGGGCATGATGTCATCATGCTTTTCCTGCAGCTCGGCGCGTGTCCCCATCCCGGCGCGTGCGCGCATCGTGGAGCACACTGATCGCGACATGGTCGTGCATGCCGAGCTCGTCGATCGGAGGGCATCATCGTTGCCGATGCCGCGGCGCGGCTGCGCATTGTTGCAAAAAAGTCGAGTTGTGCAGCTGCGTCGCCAATGCCCGTCGTTGCGAGAGGCTTGTCCAGCTCAAGAACGGCGGCGAAACAATCACGACATATTGGGGCGCTGCATTCGCAGCTCGCGTGTCCCGGACGCGCTGCAGCGTTCTTACGCTGCTGCGACGCCGAGCCGGGATCCAGAAGGCACCGCACTCCGCTGCTGCATGGGGCCCCGGCTCTGCAGCGCATCGCCGAAGAGGCGCTGCGCTGCGTCCGGGGCACGAAGCCGAAGTCTCCGTGTCACCACTATTCCTGATCGACGAGATCGTCCTCGAGGATCGCCATCTGGAACTGGAACGAGCGATCGTCGTCCTCATCGTCGACGAAGAGCACGCCGATGAACTCCTCGCCGATATAGACCTCGGCGGAATCGTCCTTCTTCGGCCGCGGCACGACGCGAATCTTGGGATTGCCGAATACGCGCTTCAGATACGCATCGAGCTTTCTCACTTCCTTGACGTCCACGGCAAGTCTCCAATCGAAATCTAACGTGGCGGGGTTTACGACGAGACGCGACGAACCGCCAGCATGAATTGCCAACGAAATTTGGGAGGGAAAGGGTCGGAAAATCCTGTTCCGATCAAACGAAGATCAAAGTCCCATGGCGTTGATCATCTGATCCATGGTGCGCGACGGCTCGGCGCAGCCGGCTTCACCGACGATCTTGGCGGGGACGCCCGCAACCGTGACGTTGTGCGGTACCGGCTTGACCACGACCGAGCCGGCGGCGATGCGTGCGCAATGGCCGATCTCGATGTTGCCGAGGATCTTTGCGCCGGCGCCGATCAGCACGCCATGGCGGATCTTCGGATGACGGTCCTCGTTCTCCTTGCCGGTGCCGCCGAGCGTGACACCGTGCAGGATCGAGACGTCGTCCTCGATGACAGCCGTCTCACCGCAGACGAAACCGGTGGCGTGGTCGAGGAAGATGCCGCGGCCGATGCGCGCTGCGGGATTGATATCGGTCTGGAACACCGCCGAGGCGCGGCTCTGGAGGTAGTATGCGAAATCCTTGCGGCCCTTTAGATAGAGCCAATGCGCCAGGCGATGGGTCTGGATCGCATGAAAGCCCTTGAAGTAGAGCAAGGGATCGATGAAGCGCGAAGTCGCGGGATCGCGGTCGTAGACGGCAACGAGATCGGCGCGGAAGGCGTTGCCGAGATCGGGATCGTCGCGCAGCGCCTCGTCATAGGTCTGGCGCACAAGATCGCCCGACAGCGCGGAGTGATCGAGCCGGTCGGCGAGACGGTGAATCACGGAATCTTCCAGGCGACTGTGATGCAGCACCGTCGAATAGATGAAGGTCGCAAGCTCGGGCTCGCGATGGACGATGTCTTCCGCCTCGCTCCGGATCCGGTCCCAGATCGGATCGAGCGATGCGAGCTTTCCTCCCGGATTGACCTGATGCACTGACATGGGATCTGCTCTTTCGAATGGGCTCGTTTTGTTGGTTCTATAGCACAGTCTAGGCGACAAAGTCCTGACCGGCTTGCCTGAGAGTGAACAGTGCCTTGCCTCGACACACCAAGCCAAAGTACTGATATACAAGACTTTCTTCTGACGCCCCCAAGCGGCAAGGTCGGCTCAAGGTGGCCAGAGTTTTGCCAAATTCAAGCCGGGCCGCGTCAAACTATTGGTGAATTCTCCCCCAACCGTTATTGCGGGCATGGTCCGAGCGAGGACGGAGCAGATTTGAGCATCACCACCGACCAATTGCGCGCGCGCGCCGCTGACACGTTCTGGCTGCGGCTGGCCGCAATGGCCCTGCCCCTCCTGATGATCGCGCCGGCGTTCTGGAACGGCTATCCCTTGTTGCAATGGGATACCGGCGGCTATCTGGCCCGCTGGTACGAGGGCTATCTCGTCCCCAGCCGCTCCACCGTGTTCGGCCTCTATCTGCACTATGGCGAGGGTTTTGATTTTTGGATCAACCTCGCGGTCCAGTCGCTGGCGACGCTGTGGCTGTTGCAGCTCAGCTTGCGCGTGCTCGGCCTGATGCAGACCTTCCGCTTCGTCCCGATCAGTCTGCTCCTGATCCTGTCGACCGCCCTGCCCTGGCTGGCCAGCATGCTGCTTACCGACATCTTTGCGGGACTGTCGGTGCTGTCGCTGTTCCTCCTGGTCATCGGACGACACCGCACCTCGGTGCCCGAAAAAATCGCGCTGTTCGTCCTCACCGCCTTTGCCGCAGCGACCCACAGCGCAACGCTCGGCGTGCTGCTCGGTCTGTGCGCCGCCGGCTGGATGGCGCGGCCGCTCCTTGGGCCTCGCCTTCCGTTTGCGGGACTGGCGCTGGCGAGTCTCAGCATCGTCGCGGGCGGCCTGATGCTGACGTCGGCGAATTATGCGCTGTCGGGCAAATGGACCTGGACGCCCGGCGGCTATGGCGTCGCCTTCGGTCGCATGATGCAGGACGGCATCGTGGCGCGCTATCTCAACGACCATTGCCCGCGCGAACACTACAAGCTCTGCCCTTATCGCAACGAGCTGCCGGCGAGCGCCGACGAATTTCTGTGGGGCAAGAGCATGTTCAACACCCTCGGCCGCTTCGATGGGCTGAACGAGGAGATGGGCTACATCGTCGTGCATTCACTCGCGGACTATCCGGCCTGGCAGGCCGGCGCGGCGCTGCGGGCGATCGGGCAACAATTGCTCCATGTCGCAACCGGCGAAGGCACCAACGGCTGGATCCCGCACACCTACGGCATCATCGAACGTTACGTGCCTTCGCAAGTCGCGCCGATGCGCGCGGCGCGACAGCAGCACTGGGCCGTCAATTTCGACGGCGTCAACTGGCTGCACGTCCCCGCCGCGCTGGCCTCGATGGCGGCACTCGTCGTGCTGCTGGTGCATGCGCTTGCCAAGCGTCGGCTTGACGATCTGACGCTGCTGGCAGCAACCGTGTCGCTGGCGCTGCTCGGTAATGCCTTCATCTGCGGCGTGATCTCGGGCCCGCACGACCGCTATGGCGCGCGGATGGCGTGGCTTGCGACCTTCGTGGTGCTGACGGCTCTGTTTCGCTCATTCGGCGACGACGCGCTGGCGGATGAGATCTCAACCGCGGCGTGAGAGGAAATCGAGCACGCCGGTCTTGTAGACCTTATCGCCGACCGCCCGCATGTGATCGCGGCCCGGGATATCGAGCACTTGCGCGCCCGGGATGATCGCACCGAGTGCGCCGGCAGAGCCTGCGACGTCGTCGGCGGTGCCGACCGCGATCAGCACCGGCACCTCGATGCGTGCAGCCTGCTGCCTCGTCATGAGGTCACGCGTGCCGCGGAGGCAGGCGGCGAGTGCACGACGGTCCGAGCGGGTCTGATCGGCGAAGGCGCGGAAGGTGCGCCCAACGGGATCGGTGACGTCGTCGAGCGAGGGCGCCTCCAGCGCCTTGGCGACGTTCTCACCGGGGCCGGTGCCCTCGATCAGACCGCCGATGCCGATGCCGCCGAGGATCGCCGAGCGCAGGCGCTGCGGCTCGTGGAGCGCAAGCCACGCCGCCATCCGTCCACCCATCGAATAGCCCATAATGTCGGCCTGCGGGATCGCGAGATGATCCATCAGTGCCAGCACGTCGCCGGCCATTATTGGGATCGAGTATTGCTGGGACTCGTAGAGCTTCGCACTCTCGCCGTGGCCGCGATTGTCGAGTGCGATGACACGGCGGCCGTTCTTGCGCAGTTCCGAGACCCAGGTCGGATAGACCCAGTTCACGTTCTTGCTGGAGGCAAAGCCGTGCACGAGAATGATCGGGTCGCCCTCACCTTCGTCGAGATAGGCAATTTCAACGGCGCCGTTGTGGAAGCTCGGCATCATCAGTTCCGCAGGTCTTGAGGGGAAAAGTCGATCTTAGAGCACGATCCGGACAAGTGTGCAGCGGGTTTTTCCGCTCCACAAACGCGGAACGCGTTTGCGCGGAGATCATGCTCAAACAATAGCCTCTATCGCGGCTACGAATGACCTCAATCTCATCGCGCTTCAGACCCTGAGGGCTGCATCCGCCAGAGCGGCCTCGGCGGCCCCCTGCGCCCGGCGGAGCCGCCGCGCGCGCCTGCGATCACACCAGGCCTGGGTCAGGCGCTCGGTGGTCGCCTTGATCGAGGACAGCAGTCCCAACAGGGTCAGTGCCGCGCCGAATAGCCAGAGCGTCAGATCGAACGCACCGCCAATGAGGAGCAGCGCGCCGCGGCCAAGCAGTTTCATGATGGCGCGGGTCTTGCCGCCCTGCGCTTCCGCGAGCCGCGCCGCGCGCGCCACATCTTTCGGGCCTTCGGCGATCCGCAACGTGTCCATCGCCCCGCGCGTGCCGGTCTTTCCGGCGACGCGCGTGACGTCCTTGCCGAGCCGAACCAGCGCGCCGGCCTTTTCGGCGCGGAACGCAGCCTTGATCGCACTCACGGTCTCGCCCGGGCGCAGCACCGAACCCTTGGCGACCGCGTTCTGAAGCATCGGCGCGTCGACGATCTCGCGCGCGGACCGGCCGGCCCACACGGCCAGCCCCTCGCCGAGCCGCCCCACCTTGCGCGCGTCCTTCACCAGCGTCAGCCCGGCGCGCACCGGCGCGGCACCACCGACGGTGACGTAGGTCGCCGCCGTCACCGCAAGGCCTGCCGCCGCCAGCCCCAGCACGAGGCGGTCGGTATCCTCGCCCATGGCGAGGTGCTTGCCTTCGCGGACGACGTCCCTGATGTCGCCGATTACGAAGAGATCGCCGGCCACCGTTCCCGACAGGCTCGCGACGTCGTCGGCATTGCCGGTGACGAGACCGGTGGCAAATCGTTTGGCGAAATGGGGGGTGGAATTCTCGGCTTTGACCGCATCGCTGACGCGGTTCAGGAGGTCGTCCGGCAGCGCGATGTTGCGGTCACGCGCGAGCGCGACGAAACTGTCGGCGAGATCGGCGTCGCCTGCGGCGAGCGCAGCCTCGATGTTGTCCTGAACAAGGCGATCGTTCTGCCGCAGCAGCGCATCGAGCTTGAGCTCGGAGAGCACCGCGGGATCATCCTGGGCGGCGAGAAGCGCGCCGGCCTCGCGGGCATGCGGCGCAACCTGCGCGAGCAGGAACGCGCATGCCGCGACACCGGTCAACGCTGTGCTGATTCGCAGCCATTTCATGCGGAAAGCCTGGACGGTCCTAAAATCGTTGACGCCTGACGCTTCGTCTGTCGTCGCAATTGCGCTCGCCCACAGACATAGTACGCCGAAATTGCGACACAACGTCCCCGACGAAAGAAGGGCTTCTCTCAAGCCGCAAGATTGTGTCGAATTTGCATGAGCAAATGAGCATGGGGCAATTGCGGAGCTTTCGGTTCCGCTGGACTAGCAATCATCTACACCCGCCAGTATGGTCCGCGGCGCCTTACTAATGCCGCGTCAGTTTGATTGTATCTGCCGCCATTGCCACTCCAGGATGAACTACGATGTCCGACCATGTCGTCCCGCACTTCCATAACGATGCCGGTGTTCCCGTCATCGAGATCGGCTCGCAAGAGTTCATGTGCGTGGGCGCCAATCCTCCGTTCGATCATCCGCACGTCTTCCTCGATCTCGGCAACGACAACGAGATCATCTGCCCCTATTGCTCGACGCTGTACCGCTTCGCGGCCGACCTGAAGGCGGGCGAGGCCCGTCCGCCGGAATGCGTGCTGAAGGACAAGGTGGCCTGACCGCTCTCATCGGTCAGGGGTGGCGCTCTCCCGAACGATTGTCATCGCCGGTGCCGGCATCGGTGGCCTGACGGCCGCGCTGACGCTCGCGGCCTGCGGCTTCCGCATCGTCGTGCTGGAAAAAGCCGAGCGCCTCGAGGAAGCCGGCGCCGGTCTGCAACTCTCCCCCAATGCCAGCCGCGTGCTGGTCGAGCTCGGCCTGACCGAACGCCTCAAGCTGGGCGCCGTGACCCCGGAGGCGGTCTCGATCATGAGCGCGCGGGCCGGCGGCGAGCTGCTGCGCATGCCGCTTGGCGAGGCAGCCTCCGCGCGCGCCGGCGCTCCCTATTGGGTGGTGCACCGCGCCGATCTGCAATCGGCGCTCGCCGGCGCGGTGTCCGACCATCCTGATATCGACCTGAAGCTGGGCGCAACCTTCGAGGACGTCGCGCCTCACACCAAGGGGCTGACGGTGGTCCATCGCAGCGGCACGATCCGCCGCAGCGATCTTGCGAGCGCATTGATCGGCGCCGACGGCATCTGGTCGACGGTCCGCCAGCATCTGTTTCCCGACGTGCAGCCGCGCTTTTCAGGCCTGATCGCCTGGCGCGGCACGCTCGATGCGACGCAACTGCCGAAGGACTACACCGCGCGCCGGGTGCAGCTCTGGATGGGCCCGAACGCCCATCTCGTGGCCTATCCGATCGCGGGCGGACGCCAGATCAACGTGGTCGCGGTGCTGCCGGGCACGTGGAACAGGCCGGGCTGGAGCACGCCCGGCGATCCTCCCGAGGTCATGGAGGCTTTCGCCGCACCGCGCTGGCCGCCACCGGCGCGGATGATGCTCGCCGCGGTCGAAGCCTGGCGAAAATGGGCGCTGTTCGGCGTGCCTGACGGCTGCCCCTGGAGCAAGGGTCCCGTCGGGCTGCTCGGCGATGCCGTGCATGCGATGCTGCCGTTCGCAGCGCAGGGCGCCGGCATGGCGATCGAGGATGCCGCCGTGCTCGCCCGGCATTTGAGCGTCGAGGCGGCCGAGAGCACCGCCGGCATCACAGCCGCGCTGACGCAATATGGCCGCGCGCGCCAAGCGCGCGTGCGGCGGGTGCAGCGGACCGCGCGACAGCAGGGCCGCATCTATCATTTCAGCGGGCCGCTCGCGATCGCGCGCGATCTTGCGATCCGCGCACTCGGACCGGACCGCATGCTGGCGCGGCAGGACTGGATCTACAACTGGCGGCCCTGAAGCGAGGCACCGCCGGCGCGGTGCCTCAGCGGATCGCTTTTCCGGATTTCGACGCCGGCTTGGCAGCGGATGACGGTGACGTGGCGGGCGGTGTCGGCTCGGGCGGTGTGTCCCGGCACCTGTTGCGGCGCCAGGCCTCGTCGGCAAGTTGGGCCTGGCCCCGCACCGCGATGTAGTCGTTGCGATAGGCAAGCTCGGACACGACCGCGCCGCCAGCGCCGGTCTCCGCCTTGTCCATCAGCCTCTGCAAATCGGCCGTGCGGTTGGCGAGCGCCTTGCGCTCGGTCTCGAGCTGCTTGCAGTCGTACAACTCGTATTTGCCGGGATCGGCGAAGGCCGGCGCGACCGTCTCGCTCATGCCGGCGCAGCCGGACAGCGCGACGCCGGCCGCAAGCGGCGCGAGGAGCGCGCCGAAGCCGCGCAGGAGACAGGAAAACGAAGCAGCCATGTCGGATAAATAGCCCCCGTGGATTGAGAATGCCTAAAGCAACAACAGATGTCCGGATTGAGGCTTTGCCTTGTGCGCCCGGCTCGCTTAAGGAAGGACCGACCATCCGGCCGGCAAGACGCCAATTCCAGACGGCCGGGAGTGGCCTTAAGTGATTGATCTCGTTGGATCAAGCGGGCATGGCGGAATTGGTAGACGCAAGGGACTTAAAATCCCTCGGCGCGCAAGCGCTGTGCCGGTTCGACCCCGGCTGCCCGCACCATCGGTGCTGATGACGCTCGCCTGCGTGCAGATCCGCAAAGCAGGCAACCGAACCGGCTGGAGCGCGGCGGCAAAGCGCCCTTGTTCTGACGCACTGCGGACGCGGCGACGTTGCTCATGGTTGCGCGCCTTCCGTCTCAAGGCGCTTCGGCTCGGCGCGAAAATCGAGCAGCAGGATCCAGAAGCATGACAGGGAAACGACGAGAAGGGCGAAAGTGCCCTCGATCATCGCTCCCAAAAGCGACATCAGCGCCGGAACGAGGAGTCCGATCGAGAGACATGCGGCAAGCGCCAGGGCCGGAAGATCGACGATGAGGATGGCAGCATAGAGCGCAAGCTCGAAGAAGGCATATTCCTTGAGACGCGGCGAGCTGAGATAGAGCGCAAACATGGCGAGCATCGTGACGCGCATGGCCGCGCGGGGATGATCCATCAACCAGCGATCCAGCCGCTTCAGAACCGATGCCCCTTCCCGCGCAGGTTGGCTTACGGCCACGCGGAAGATGGACAAAGCGAACGGCACGAGCACGAGCGCTAACGCGGCGCACGCATATGTCGCGAATATGACCGGCTTGCTTTCACCGAGGCCGGCATGATCCATGAGGTTTCGCGCTAGCAGCAGCAGCGACGGATTGATCTCGAAGAGATCGACGACGTGTTGGTCGGGGATTTCTCGGGCCATCGCAAGCCGCCAGCTTGCGAACAGATCGGGATATTCCAGCCCCGATATCAGGATCGGCAATGCGAAGCTGAATGTCGCCACCGCGATCAGCGCCAGCTTGCGGCCGCACGGCAGAGGCAGGAAGTAAAGCGCGGCCAGAACGGGAAAGAACACCAACTTGAACGACATCACGAAACCGAGCAACGCAGCGCCCGCGACGCGGAGCAAAGAGTTGCGGCCCTCCAACGCTCCGGAGGATGGCGGAGGAAGCAGGAGCCTCAGCGCGATCGCGGTCAGCAGTCCGCTCAGGATCGCGAAGTTGCCCGAGGCCTGCACCCATTCGAAACCGACGAACGCGCCGAGCGCGCACAGCACCTTGAGCGCAGCATCGCGCGCGCTCGGGCCCCTTCGGCCGAGCCTGGGTAAGAGGAGGCCGCAGAGCACGGCGAGGACGAGAAAGATTCCTCTGTAGTGATCGAGCAGAAAGCCGCCCGCGCACAGGGGGCGAAAGACGTCCAGCGTCACCGGCAGATAGGGGTAGGAGAGCTTGGTGCCCTTCAGGTTCTTGACGAAATAAGGATCGAGTCCGCCGACATACGCGTCGACCGCAGCGCAATTCACGCGAATGTCCCAACCATAGCCATATTTCAAATCGAGCCTGGCGTCGTTAGCGAGATTGCCGAGCACCAGCAGCGTCGTCAGCGCGATCAGGCCGGCAAGCCAGACGTTGCGCCTCGTGGCCATGTTGGCCGTGGGCTCCAACCATCGTGCTGCACCTGACATCTCGGACATCGGCGGATACCTTGTTTGGCTTGTTTCTCTCGGCGCCGCTGCGGCGCGTCATCATCTCAGCCGCACTCTGGGCAGGATGCGTTTCGGTTTTATCCTGCCAGAGGGACAGGCCACGCCGGACGCCAATCTTTAGGACGGGATGGTGAATCACTGGTTTTCCGGCCGGCGTGAGATTGCGCGATCCGCGGGATCCAGCGGCAGGGAACACTGGTCTCTCACCAATTCTTGTCCGCTCCGGCTGCGCCTGACAGCTATCCCGAAACGGGGGTTGTGCAACGCAACATCGGACTAAATAAAGCTCTCAATTTCAGAGGTGAGCTTCTTGTCCGACGTCAATGCCGATGATTGGGTGTCCTCCGGGCACCGTCCCATGGGTTTTCCCGAATTCGTCATCGTGATCGCGTCCATCATGGCGCTGAATCCGCTTGCGATGGACATGATGCTGCCGGCGCTGCCCAACATCGGCGCCGCCTTCCAGATTCCTATCGCCAACCATCTTCAACTGGTGCTGTCGACCTTCCTGGTCGGCTTCGGCGCGGGCCAGTTCGTCATGGGCCCGTTGTCGGACCGTTTCGGCCGCCGCCCCGTGCTGCTCGGCGGCATGGCGGTCTATGCGGTGGCGAGCGTGCTGGCAGTGGCAGCACCCTCGTTCGAGACGTTGCTGCTGGCGCGCGCGCTGCAAGGGCTCGGCACCTCGGCGACGCGCGTGATCGCGACCTCGATCGTGCGCGACTGCTACGTCGGCCGCCGCATGGCGAGCGTGATGTCGCTCGCGATGATGGTATTCATCGCGGTGCCCGTGGTCGCCCCCTCGTTCGGACAGGCGGTGCTGCTGGTGACGGCCTGGCGCGGCATTTTCGTCGTGCTGATGCTCTACGGCCTGCTCGCGCTCGCATGGTGCGTGCTGCGGCTGCCTGAAACCCTTCCCGAGTCCGAGCGCAGATCGCTGGCGCCCGCCGACGTGCTCTCGGCGTTCCGCCAGACCGTGACGAATCGCCAGACCATTGGCTACGCCACGGCGGCCGGCAGCGTCATCGGCGCCCTGTTTGCCTACGTCTTCTGCGCCCAACAGGTCTTCTCCGGCATCTATCACCTCGGCCATTACTTCCCGCTCGCCTTCGCGGCGATTGCGGCTGGCACCGCCATCGCCGGCTTCCTCAATGCGAGGCTGGTCGGTCGGCTCGGCATGCGCGTGATCTCGCACGGGGCACTCATGCTCTACACCGCGGTCGCGGGCGTGATGCTGCTCACCGAAAGCCTCGGCGTGCTGCCGCTATCCTTGTTCATGGCGCTCTCCGCCCTGATGATGTTCTCGTTCGGCATGATGATCGCCAACTTCACCGCGCTCGCGATGGAGCCGCAGGGCCACATCGCCGGCACCGCGTCCTCGCTCTACGGCTCGATCACGACACTGATCGGAATCGCGGTCGGCATGGCGATCGGACAGAGCTTCGACGGCACGCTGCTGCCGTTCTCGGTCGGCTTCTTCCTGTCGACCCTTGCGGCGCTTGCGATCGTGCTGGTGGTGGAGAAGGGGCGGCTGTTCAAGCCGCATCATCGCCCTGCCATCTGAGGAACTTCCCGCTCCCCTCGATGTTGTACCGCAGCAATTCGAGAGGATGACGAGATGGGACTGAAACACCGCGAAGACCGCGAGCCGGAACAGCAGGAGCAGGAGCGTTCAGAGCCGGCCGCTGAGCGGACCACGTCCACGACGCCTTTGGCGAGCGAAGGGCTCGAACAGTTGCGCGACAGTCACTGCTGATCACGAAGTCTGGTCGGTCGCCGCCTGCTGGCGCTGAAATCATCCGCAGCGGCCTCGTGCGCCGGCCCGCTTCCCCGCGGGGGCACCATCAGCACGACCACGTGCCACGCCAGACCGCGCCGGCCCCACAAATTGGCCTGTACCGTGAACTCGCGTCGGACGACGTGTTCGGCTTTCGAGGACGCCCATTCCATCCAGCGGCCGCAATAGTCCTGGCCGCGGAAACACGCCGCGGCCCAGCCTCGGTCGGGCGTCGTCTTGCGCTGCAAGCCCGAACCGTATTCAGACTCGAACGGTCGTGCATAATACGGATGATCGGGGCTGTAGAACGCCGTCGCAAAGGCCAGCGAATCATCACCACTCACGGCGCTGAGCGGCGTACCGGTCAGCTCGCGCCACTCGCGCGTCAATTCGCTAGCCAGCTGCGCGTAGAAATTCCTGCCTTCTTCGTAGCCGTGATCGTTACGATAGACGGCATGGATCGGCGCGGCGACCAGGACGGCGGCGAGCGCGACGCCAGCCACGATCACGGTGAGATTGACGGTGTAGAAGCGCTCGATCGGATAGCGCGCGCCGCAGACCACGAGAACGGCGAACAGGAACAGCCCCTGCAAGGCCCACAGCGAGGGCAGATCGGTGCCCATCATGAGGGATGTCATTATCGGCAGCGCGATCGTGCCTATGGCAACGTGGAACAGAAGTCGCAGTCCCGGACCCATTGCGGCGAAGTCGGCCGGAAACTGCTTCAATCGCGTGCCGGCGATGAATACCCACGTCACAGCCGACACGATCATCGCCGCCGCCAGCCCGAGCAGGAAGTTCCTGGCTTCGCCGAGCGAGCTTAGGACATTGCCGTTAGCGTGCGCCAACGCATAGCTGAAAGTCGGCGCCCCCGTCGTCGCCAGCCAATAAACGTGTGGTGATAGCGCCGCCAGGCCGACGACCACCGATATCCAGGGCGAAGCGGAGGTAAAATAGGCGCGCCGCGCCGGGTGCGCCAGCGCGGCAAACGCGAAGCTCGCGACGAGAAAGATCGAATAATACTTGCCGACCATTGCCAGCGCTGTCGTGCATCCTAGCGCGACCGCCCACGATACTGCGCGCGTCTCGAACGCACGCAGGAAGCACCAGGTCGCCAGCGGCCAGACCGCGAGCAGCACGGCATTGGCATTGAAGCGCTGAGCATGGAACTGATAGGCCGGCGTCAGCATCAGGAGCAGCAGCACCAGGACGCGCTTGTGTCCGGTCACGAATTGCCGTGCGATCCGGTCGACGAAGTACAGTGCAAGCCCGGCATTGGCCATTGCCATCAATTGCAGCGACCAGTCGCTGAGCGGGAACACGGAAGTCCAGCCAGCGGCAATCCAGCCCATCAAGGGCGGATGCTTGTGATAGCCCCAGGCGAAATGCCGCCCCAGCGTGCAGGCCTCGAGCGTATCAGGGTGCAGACCGCCTCCGGCATAGGCGATCGCCAGATAGAGCGTCCAGATCGCAACGAAGCAGGCGATGAGAAGCGGCACGGCCCAACCCGCCTCGACGCCATCCAGCCAACGCAGGAACGGTCGCCGCCAACGCGCCGGCGCGCGATCGGACCGTTCGGCCCTCGCCTGGAATGCAAAATCGATCGGCACAGGAACTAAATTCGAGAGGAAAAGTGATGCGTGAGGACAAGGACATCTATTTCAGGATTGAAACAAATAGCAATGATTGGAAGTCAGAAGGGTTAAGAGCTCCACCGGTTTCAAACTGACGCGAGGCTGACAAACGACAACGGCGCCGCTCATGACAGCGGCGCCGCAGGATCATCGAGCCAATGGCGCGAGGATACGTCTTCCGCTCACTCCGACTTGTCGACGTTCCAGAACAGCGGCGTCGCCGGGCCGTCGAGCACGCCGGTCAGCGATTTGCGCCAGCCGCTCGGCAGGAGATACTGCCCCAGCGGGATGTAGATCACCTGTTCATAGGCTTCCTTCTGGATGTCCGCGGCGATCTTCTTCTGCTCGTCGATCGAGGACGCGCGGACGAAGGCATCCTTGAGCTGCTCGATCTTGGCGTCTTCCGCCCAGCCGAACCAGCCGCCCTTCTTGCCCTGGCCGCCGATCGAGAGATTGGCAATCGGGTTGGAGACGTCGGCCGCGACCCAGTTGGTGAAGAACATGTTCCAGCCACCCTCCTTCGGGGGCTTCTGGCTGGCGCGGCGGCTTACCACCGTCTGCCAATCGGTCGCTTGCAGATCGACCTTGAAGCCGGCCTCGCGCAGTAGCTGGGCCGCAACGATAGGCTGCGCCTTGAGCGTCGTGACATCGCCTGGGGCCATGATCACGACCGGGGTGCCGTCATAGCCGGACTCGGCGAGCGCCTTCTTGGCCTCCGCCATGCCGTTGCCCTTCACCAGGGTCTCGGCGCCCACCTCGGTTGCGAGCGGCGTATCGCACACGAAGAAGGCACCACAGATCTTCTGATATTTCGGGTTTCCGACCAGCGCGTCGAGCACGTCCTTCTGGTTTATCGCCAGGAAGGCTGCGCGGCGTATTTTGACGTTGTCGAACGGCGGATGCAGGAAGTTCATGCGGCCGAGCGTCTGAAAACCGAACTTGTTCGAGACCTCGATCGTGAGCTCCTTGTTCGCCTCCAGTATCGGCAGCATGTCGTAGGGCAGATTCTCCATGAAATCGATGTCGCCCGATTGCAGCGCGTTCACCGCAGTCTGCGAGTCCGGCATGGTGATCCATTCGACGCGGTCGACCTTCACCACCTTGCCGCCCGAGGTCCAACTCGCCGGCTCCTTGCGCGGCACGTAATCGGTGTTCTTGACGTAGACCGCCTTCACGCCCGGCTGGAATTCCGACTGCACGAACTTGAAGGGACCCGAGCCGATCTGCTCCGGGATCTGCTTGTCCGGCGGTGTCTCGGCGAGGCGCTTCGGCATCATGAAGGCGACGCGCGAAGAGGGTTTTCCGATGGAGTCCAGCACGAGGCCGTACGGCTCCTTCAGCTTCAACGTGATGGTCTTGGCGTCGGTCGCCTCGATGCTCGCGGTGAAATCCATGAGCTTCTGGCCCATGCCGTCGACCGCGGCCCAACGCTTCAGCGAGGCGACGCAGTCTTCCGCCGTCACAGGCGCGCCGTCATGCCACTTCAGGCCGTCGCGCAGCGTAAAGGTGTAAGTGAGCTTGTCATCGGAAATCTTCCAATCCGCCATCTGCGGCTGGATCTTGAAGTTTGAATCGGTGGCGACCAGCGTGTCGTAGACCATGTAGCCATGGTCCCGCGTGATGTACGCGGTGGTGAAGATCGGATCGATGATGCGCAGATCCGAATGCATCACCGCCGTAAGAGTCTTGCCGGCGGCAAGCACGGGCGAGGCCAAGCCGACCGAAAGCGCGACCACCGACAGCGCAAGTTTGGAGGCGAACGCGCGAGGCCCCCGGCGCATGAAGTTGAACATGGAAAGTTTCTCCTGACGTGAAACTGTTCAAAGGCAGATTATTGATTGAGCATCCGGTTCGTTCTTTGGGCGAACTAACCTCATGCAATGCCTTTATCTTTCGAGACTTGCAGACAGTGCCGAGCGCGTCAATCCGGTTTCGGTGCAAGCCGTCGCGGCGTGTGCAAGGGCTCCAAAAAGATCGGTTTGGCTTTACAACGCTCTCGGCCCGTCCTCCCCTGCGCCAATGCAATGCGCGTTCCAGCTTTGAAGCTTGAGAGACATTGAGATGAACCCAGCCAATCTTCCCTTCGATTCCGAGGCGATGCTCCAGGGCCTGCGCGGCTGGGTGGAATGCGAGAGTCCGACCTGGGACGCAGGCGCCGTGAACCGCATGCTCGATATCGCAGCGCGGGATATGGCGATCATGGGTGCGACGATCGAGCGCATCGCCGGCCGCCAGGGTTTTGGCGGCGTGATCCGCGCGCGCTTCCCCCATCCAAAGCAGGGCGGGCCGGGCATCCTGATCGCCGGGCACATGGATACCGTGCACCCGGTCGGCACCATCGAGAAGCTGAAATGGCGGCGCGAGGGCAACAAGTGCTACGGCCCCGGCATCTACGACATGAAGGGCGGCAATTATCTCTCGCTGGAGGCGATCCGGCAGCTGGCGCGCGCCGCCTTCACTACGCCGCTGCCGATCACCGTGCTGTTCACGCCGGATGAGGAAGTCGGCACGCCCGCCACCCGCGACATCATCGAGGCGGAGGCCGCGCGCAACAAATACGTGCTGGTGCCCGAGCCTGGCCGCGCCGACAATGGCGTCACCACCGGACGATACGCCATCGCGCGTTTCAATCTCGAGGCGACGGGCCGCCCGAGCCACGCCGGCGCGACGCTGTCGGCGGGACGCTCGGCGATCCGTGAGATGGCCCGGCAGATCCTCGCGATCGACGCGATGACCACGGACGACTGCACCTTCTCGGTCGGCGTCGTGCATGGCGGCCAATGGGTCAATTGCGTTGCCACGACGGCCACAGGCGAAGCGCTCTCGATGGCCAAGCGCCAGGCCGATCTCGACCGCGGCGTCGAGAGGATGCTGGCGCTGTCGGGCACAACCAATGATGTCACCTTCAAGGTCACCCGTGGCGTAACGCGGCCGGTGTGGGAACCGGACGCCGGCACCATGGCGCTGTATGAAAAAGCCCGCGGCATCGCCAAGTCGCTCGGCGCCGAGCTGCCGCATGCGAGTGCCGGCGGCGGCTCCGACGGCAATTTCACCGGCGCAATGGGAATCCCGACGCTCGACGGCCTGGGCGTGCGCGGCGGTAACGGCCACACGCTCGAAGAGTATATCGAGGTCGAAAGCCTGGTCGAACGCGGCCGGCTGATGGCGGGGCTGCTGGCAACGCTGGAGTGACTGTCTGAGTCCGTCATTCCGGGGCGGTCCGAAGGACCGAGCCCGGAATCTCGAGATTCCGGGTTCGCGTCTTCGACGCGCCCCGGAATGACGACGGGCAAAGAGAGCACGCCACGACAGGCCGCCCTGTAAAAGCTGTGGCCCGGATGGCACGGGAATTGCTGAAATGTTAGGCTAATGGCAGGCTTGCCGAAGGCCCTGCCCGATTTGACTCTAATCTGACGGATCCAACTTGCTCGGATATCTCGTTCGCCGAATCTTCGCCGCCGTGCCCGTAATGGGCGTCGTCGCGCTGTTCGTCTTCCTGCTGCTCCGCCTCACCCCCGGCGATCCCGCCGCGATTCTTGCCGGCGACAACGCGACGCCGGAACGGCTGGAGCGCATCCGCGCCTCGCTCGGCCTCAACGAGCCCCTGATCGTGCAGTTCGTCACCTGGGTGAACAAGCTGCTGCACGGCGATCTCGGGACGTCGCTGATTTCCAACCTGCCGGTGATGAAGATGATCGGCCAGCGTGTCGAGCCGTCGATCTCGATCGCGCTGTCGACCATCATCCTCGCCGTCGTCGTCGCCGTGCCCCTGGGCGTAATCGCGGCGTGGAAGCATGGCACCTGGATCGACCGTTTCGTGATGGGCCTGTCCGTGCTGGGCTTCTCCGTCCCGGTGTTCGTCGTCGGCTATGTCCTGATCGAAATCTTCGCGATCAATCTGCGCTGGGTCCCGGTGCAGGGCTTCAAGAGCATCTCGAGTGGTTTTGGGCCCTTCTTCGAACGCATCATCTTGCCGACCTGCGCGCTCTCCTTCATCTACATCGCGCTGATCGCGCGCATGACGCGTGCGGCGATGCTCGACGTGCTCGGCGAAGATTATGTCCGCACGGCGCGCGCCAAGGGCATCAACGAGGTCGCGGTGATGATGCGGCATGCGCTGCGCAACGCGGCCGTGCCCGTGATCACCGTGATCGGCACCGGCTTTGCGCTGCTGATCTCCGGCGTCGTCGTCACCGAGAGCGTGTTCAACATTCCCGGCATCGGCCGCCTCACCGTGGATGCGGTGCTGGCGCGCGACTATCCGGTGATCCAGGCGATGATCCTGCTGACGTCGCTGATCTATGTCGTCGTCAATCTCCTGATCGACGTCGCCTATACGCTGCTCGATCCCCGGATTCGGTACTGAGGCAAGGGTAACAACAATAATGTCGGTCGATAGCCTTCCCCAGTCATCCATTCCGATCACGTCGCCGCTGCGGCCGCGCTTCGGATTTCTCACCTCGACGCCAATCATCGCGACGGCCACGGTCTTGCTCGGGCTGGTCGTGGTGATCTCGATTCTCGCGCCGCTGATCGCGCCGCATGATCCGATCCAGCTTGCGCCGTCGCAGCGGCTGAAGCCGTCGTCGGCGCAGTTCCTGCTCGGCACCGACGCCTACGGCCGCGACCTGCTGTCGCGTGTCATCTATGGCGGCCGCATCTCACTCCTGATCGGCATCGGTTCGGCGATTCTCTCGGTCGCCATTGGGCTTGCAATCGGTCTCGTGTCCGGCTTCTTCAAGCTGGTCGATGCCGTGATGATGCGGATCATGGACGGCCTGATGGCGATGCCGAGCATCCTGCTCGCGATCGCCGTGGTGTCACTCTCTGGCGCCAGCCTCTGGACCGTGCTGATCGCGATCACCATTCCGGAAATCCCGCGCGTGGCGCGCCTGGTGCGCTCGGTGGTGCTGTCGGCGCGCGAGGAGCCCTACGTCGAGGCAGCGATTTCGGTCGGCTCCAGCCTGCCGAAGATCATGTGGCGGCATCTGATGCCGAACACGATTGCACCGCTGATCGTCCAGGGCACCTATGTTTGCGCCTCCGCGATCCTGACCGAGGCCATCCTCTCCTTCCTGGGCGCCGGCATTTCGCCGGAGACGCCGACCTGGGGCAACATCATGGCCGAGGGCCGCCAGTACTTCCAGCTCAAGCCGTCGCTGATCTTCTGGCCGGGCCTGCTGCTCTCGATCGCCATTCTCAGCATCAATTTGATCGGCGATGCCGCCCGCGACGCCCTCGATCCGCGCATGAAGCAGCGGGAGGGGAAGTGAAACAGGTAATAGTGTCATTCCGGGGCGCGCCTCTTGGCGCGAACCCGGAATCCATTTCACCGCTTGGACTGACGCCCGGTGGATTCCGGGTTCGCGCTGCGCGCGCCCCGGAATGACGAAAGACCCTGCATGACCAGCACCATCCTCGACATCAACAACCTCGTCGTCTCCATCGGCAAGAAGCCGGGTGGGCCGAAGATCATCGACGGCATCTCGATCCAGGTACGCGAGCGCGAGACGCTGTGCCTCGTCGGCGAAAGCGGCTCGGGCAAGTCGGTGACCTCCCTCACCACGATGGGCCTGTTGCCGAAGGGCACGCTGGTGCCGACCGGCGGCAGCATCAAGCTGGTCGGCGAGGAGCTGCTGACCGCGACCGACCGCCGCCTGCGCCAGCTCCGCGCGACGCAGATGGCGATGATCTTCCAGGAGCCGATGACCGCGCTCAATCCGGTGGTGCCGGTCGGCCGCCAGATCGACGAGGTGCTGCGCGCCCATACCGATCTTGACGCCAAAGCGCGCAAGAAGCGCATCCTCGACATGATGGAGCAGGTCCGCCTGCCCCAGGTCGAGCGCATCTTCGCCTCTTACCCGCACCGCCTCTCCGGCGGCCAGCGCCAGCGCATCATGATCGCAATGGCGCTCGTGCTCGAGCCGAAGCTGCTGATCGCGGACGAGCCCACCACCGCGCTCGACGTCACCACGCAGAAGCAGATTTTGACCCTGATCCGCGACCTCCAGCGCGATCACGGCACCGCCGTGCTGTTCATCACTCACGATATGGGCGTGGTGGCCGAGATCGCCGACCGGGTCGCGGTGATGCGGCAGGGCCGCCTCGTCGAGACCGGCGCGCTCGATACCGTGCTGCGCAATCCCACCATGGAATACACCCGCAATTTGCTCGCCGCAGTGCCGAGCTTGGTGCCGCGCGCGGCGCGGGACGAGACCAAGGAGCCGGTGGTGCTGGAAGCCAACGAGCTCAGCAAGGTCTATAAGGAGCGCGCCTTCTTCGGCAAAGGCCGTGAGGTCGTCGCCGCCGACAAGGTGACGCTGACACTGCGCAAGGGCCGTACGCTCGGCATCGTCGGTGAGAGCGGTTCCGGCAAGTCGACGGTCGCGCGCTGCATCGTCCGCTTGATCGATCCGACCTCCGGCGGCGTGCGCCTCGCCGGCCGCGAGATTGCCGATATCTCGCGCCGCCTGCTCCAGCCGCACCGGCAAAAGATTCAGATCGTGTTCCAGGATCCCTATCGCTCGCTCAATCCGCGCGTCACCGTCGGCGAGAGCATCGCCGAAGGCCCGATCAACTACGGCGTCTCGCACACCGAGGCGATGAAGCGGGCGCGCGATCTGCTCGAGTTGGTCGGCCTGCCGGTCGATGCGGTGTCGCGCTATCCGCACCAGTTCTCCGGCGGACAGCGCCAGCGCATCGCCATTGCCCGGGCGCTCGCGCTCGATCCCGATGTGCTGGTCGCGGACGAAGCGGTCTCCGCGCTCGACGTCTCCGTGCAGGCGCAAGTGCTGGAGCTGCTCGACGAGATCCAGAAGCGGCTCGGCATCGCGATCCTGTTCATCACCCATGATTTGCGCGTCGCCGCGCAAATCTGCGACGAGGTCGTGGTGATGCAGCACGGCCGCGTCGTCGAACAGGGCCCCGCCGCCGAAGTGCTGACGCATCCGAAGGAGGCCTACACCAAGGCACTGCTGGATGCGGCTCCGGGGCGAGGCTGGGACTTTGCGAACTTCCGGCCGGTGTCGGAGGGCGTGGCGGCGAGCGCCTGACGTCGTTCTGGCGAAAGCCAGAACCCATTACGGGAGACGTTTGGCGAGGCTCATCACTCGGGACTACAGCGCACACGACAGATGGACCTCGCGGTGGCTCCTGGTCTTCGCCAGGACGACTCCGCGGTGTGGCAGATGGCTCCTCTCACACCCCACCGCATCCGCAGCATTCCCAAAACGATCTGACCCCATGCATGGCGCGATTGCTTCCCACCTTGCTCTTGCAGCAAGGCCAAGGCTAACTTCGCGCACTCTTGATCGATTGGACTGGATCGAATGACACGTATCGCCGTCGGCGGCTTCCTGCACGAGACCAACACCTTCGCGCCGACGAAGGCGACGTTCGCGGACTTCCAGCATGGCGGCGGCTGGCCGGCGATGACGCAGGGCGCCGACGTGTTGAAGGTGATGCGGCGCATCAATGTCGGTCTCGCGGGCTTCGTCGACGGCGCTGAAATGAACGATTGGGAACTCATCCCAACGATCGCCTGCGGTGCGAGCCCGTCGGCGCATGTCACCAAAGATGCTTTCGAGCGCATCGTGAAGGTGATGATCGACGGCATCGCAGCCGCCGGTCCGCTCGATGCCGTCTATCTCGACCTGCACGGCGCGATGGTGGCCGAGCACCTCGACGATGGCGAAGGCGAGATCCTGGCGCGCGTGCGCCGGATCATCGGCAAAGATATTCCGCTGGTCGCGAGCCTCGACCTGCACGCCAACGTCACGCCCGAGATGATCGAGCATGCCGACGCGCTGATCGCCTACCGCACCTATCCGCATGTCGACATGGCCGCAACCGGCCGCGCCTGTGCGCGCCATCTCGCACTGCTCCTGAAGTCCAGGCAACGCTTCGCAAAGGCGTTCCGGCAATTGCCATTCCTGATCCCGATCAGCTGGCAGTGCACGAGCGACCAGCCGACCAAAAGCATCTACGAGAAGCTCGCCGCGCTGGAGGGTGACGCGGTTCCGACGCTGTCCTTCGCGCCCGGCTTCCCCGCCGCCGATTTCCGCGATTGCGGGCCGAGCGTGTTCGCCTATGGCAAGACGCAAGCGGACGCCGACCGCGCGGCCGATGCGCTTCTCAAGCTGATCGAAAGCCACGAGGACGACTTCGACGGCAAGATCTGGTCGCCCGACGACGGCGTGCGCCATGCGATGGAGCTTTCCAAGGGTGCGAGCAAGCCGATCGTCATCGCCGACACCCAGGACAATCCCGGCGCGGGCGGCGATTCCGATACCACCGGTATGCTGCGCGCACTGGTGCGCAACAAGGCAAGTGCCGCGACGGGGGTGATCTACGATCCGGAATCGGCCAGAGCCGCGCATGCAGCCGGCGTCGGGGCCGCCGTCACGCTGTCGCTCGGCGGCAAGTCCGGCATTCCGGGCGACGAGCCCTATCGCGAGACCTTCGTGGTCGAAAAACTCTCCGACGGCCGCTTCATCGCGTCCGGCCCTTATTATGGCGGCCGCGAGATGGAGATGGGCCCCTCCGCAGCCTTGCGCATCGGCGACGTCCGCGTCGTCGTCTCCTCGCACAAGGCGCAGCTCGCCGATCAGGCAATGTACCGCTATGTCGGCATCGAGCCGACGCGAGAGAAGATTTTGGTCAACAAGAGCTCGGTGCACTTCCGCGCCGATTTCGAGCCGATCGCGGAAAAGCTGCTGATTTGCGCCGCACCGGGCGCGATGCCGGCCGACACCGCCTGCCTGCCCTGGACGCGCCTGCGGCCGGGCATCCGCATCAAGCCGAACGGACCCGCCTTCACCCCTTCCTCACGCTAACCGGACAGGACACATGCCCACGATCGACCGCATCGACGGCTATGCCGACGAACTCACCGCTATCAGGCGCGACCTCCACGCCCATCCCGAGATCGGCTTTGAGGAAGTGCGCACCTCCGGTATCGTCGCCGACAAGCTGAAGAGCTGGGGCATCGAGGTGCATCGCGGTCTCGGCGGCACCGGCGTGATCGGCGTCATCAAGGGTAAGGGCACGAGCGGCAAGCGCATCGGCCTGCGCGCCGATATGGACGCGCTGCCGATGGAAGAGAACACCAATCTGAAATGGAGCTCGAAAATTCCCGGCCGCTTCCACGGCTGCGGCCACGACGGCCACACCACCATGCTGCTCGGCACCGCGCGCTATCTCGCCGAGACCCGCAATTTCGACGGCACCGTGCACCTGATCTTCCAGCCGGCCGAGGAAGGCCTCGGCGGCGCCCGTGCCATGATCAAGGACGGACTGTTCGAAAAATTTCCCTGCGACGAGCTCTACGGCCTGCACAACGCGCCCGATCTCAACCACGGCGAGATCGCGATTCTGCCGGGCCCGGCGATGGCCGGCGCCGACTTCTTCGACCTCCGCATCACGGGCTACGGCGCGCATGGCGCGATGCCCGAGCGATCCAAGGACGCGGTGATCATCGCGACCACGCTGGCGCAGGCGATCCAGACCATCGTCAGCCGCAACGTCGAGCCGCTGCAATCCGCCGTCATCTCGATCACCCAGATCCATGCGGGCTCCGCCTATAACGTCATCCCAGGCGAAGCGCATCTTTGCGGCACCATCCGCACCTTCTCCAACGAAGTCCGCGCCATGATCAGCGAGCGCATCCGCACGATCTGCGCTGGTATCGCCGCCGCATTCCAGTGCGAGATCGCGACCGACATCCGCGACACGTTCGGCGTGCTGGTCAACCAGGTTGAGCAGTCCAAGGTGGTCGAGGAGGTCGCGCGCACCGTGGTCGATCCTGCCAACGTGATCACCCGCGCCCAACCGAAGATGGGCAGCGAGGATTTTGCCGACATGCTGCAGACCATCCCCGGCGCCTATTTCTGGGTCGGCCATGACGGCTCGGTGCCTGTGCACAATCCCGGTTTCGTGCTCGACGACAAGATCCTGCCGATCGGCGCCAGCATGTTTGCCCGCATCATCGAAACCCGCATGCCGGTGGGTGGCAATGCATAAAGAGAGCGTCGAAGAGACGGTCACCTCGCTGCATGATCTGTCGGCGGTCGATCTGATCGCGGGCTATCGCGCCAAGCAGTTCTCGCCGAGCGAGGTGCTTGAAGACGTGCTTGCGCATGTCGCGGCGTGGGAACCGCATCTGAAGGCGCTCTATGCATTCGATCCCGACGGCGCGCGCGAGGTCGCAAAGGCCTCGACCGCGCGCTGGAGCGGCGGCGAGCCGTGCGGCGCACTGGACGGCGTGCCTGTTACGGTGAAGGACAACATCGCGACCAAGGGCGTGCCGGTGCCGCTGGGTGCTGCCAGCGTCAAGCTGGTGCCGGCCGAGAAGGACGCACCGCCCGCCGCGCGGCTGCGCGAGGCCGGCGCCATCATCTTCGCCAAGACCACCATGCCCGATTACGGCATGCTGTCCTCCGGTCTCTCCAGCTTTCACGCGCTCGCGCGCAATCCCTGGGACCTCTCCAAGAATCCCGGCGGCTCCAGCGCGGGTGCGGGCGCCGCCGCTGCCGCCGGCTATGGTCCCTTGCATCTCGGGACCGATATCGGTGGCTCGGTGCGCCTGCCCGCCGCTTGGTGTGGCCTCGTCGGATTGAAGCCGAGCTTCGGCCGCGTGCCGATCGATCCCGCCTATGTCGGCCGCGTCGCAGGTCCCATGACCCGCACGGTCGACGATTGTGCGCTGATGATGAGCGTGATCGCCAAGCCCGATCGCCGCGACGGGATGAGCCTGCCGGCCGAGCCGCTCAACTGGAAGGGGCTGGAGAAGTCTCCGCGCAAACTGCGCATCGGCCTGATGCTCGATCCCGGCGTCGGCCTGCCGCTGGACAAGCCGGTGCGCGAGGTCGCCGTGAAGGCGGCCAAGGCGTTCGAATCCGCCGGCGCGATCGTGACCGAGGTCGACGGCATTCTCACACGCGACATGCTCGACGGCCTCGACAATTTCTGGCGTGCGCGCATGTGGGACGATCTGTCCAAGCTGACGCCGGCCGAGCAGGCCAAGGTGCTGCCCTACATCTTCAAATGGGGCGAGTCCGGCGCAAAGCTGTCAGGCGTCGACGTCATCCGCGGCTTCAATCAGACCATGGCGATCCGCGCAGCAGCAGGAAAGCTGTTCTGCGAGATCGACTATGTGATCTCGCCGACCGCGCCGAATGTGAACTATCCGGCGGAATGGGCCTCGCCCACCAACGATCCCATGAAGCCGTTCGAGCACATCGCCTATACCGTGCCGTGGAATATGTCGGAGAATCCCGCGATCTCCGTCAACGGCGGCTTCGACGCCAAGGGTTTTCCCATTGGCGTGCAGATCGTCGGCCGTCGCTTCGACGATATCGGCGTGCTCGGCATGGCCAAGACTTTTGAAGGTCTACGCGGCCCGCAGCGGCCTTGGCCGAGCCCGCCGGCGGGTTAGAATCGCATCTAGCGTCTGCGCACAACTCGTCATGCGCGGGCTCGACCCGCGTATCCATCCTCTCCGAAAAAGATGGATTGCCGGGTCAAGCCCGGCAATGACAGAATTGATTCAACAATGACAAGGGAAGGAAACCACCATGGCCTATGAGACGATCAAGTACGAGGTCGCCGAGCAGATCCTCACCATCACGCTGAACCGGCCCGACAAGCTCAACGCCTTCAACGCACAGATGCAAGCAGAGCTGATCGACGCGTTCGACGCCGCCGACAAGGACGACAATATCCGCGCCATCATCGTCACCGGCGCGGGCCGCGGCTTTTGCGCGGGCGCCGATCTTTCGTCCGGCGCGGATACGTTCGACCGCGACGCGCGCCGCGGGCCGGTGAAGCGGCTCGCCGACGGCAAGGTCGATTACAGCGATCCGCAGGTGCGCGACGGCGGCGGCCAGGTGACGCTACGCATATTCAAA
This sequence comes from Bradyrhizobium sp. 159, assembly GCF_023073795.1. Taxonomy (NCBI): domain Bacteria; kingdom Pseudomonadati; phylum Pseudomonadota; class Alphaproteobacteria; order Hyphomicrobiales; family Nitrobacteraceae; genus Bradyrhizobium; species Bradyrhizobium sp. 159. The sequence goes on from NZ_JADPKE010000091.1 coordinate 59,004, forward strand.
TGCTTGAAGCCCGTCATCGCTGCCGTGAACGGCCCTGCCGTCGGCATCGGCGTCACCATGCAGCTCGCGATGGACATCCGCATCGCCTCGGATGCCGCTCGCTTCGGCTTCGTGTTCTCCCAGCGCGGCATCGTGCCGGAGGCCGCCTCGAGCTGGTTCCTGCCGCGCATCGTCGGCATCTCGCAGGCGCTGGAATGGTGCTATTCCGGCCGCGTCTTCCCGGCACAGGAAGCGCTCTCCGGCCGTCTCGTCAGCAAGGTCGTGCCGCCCGATGATCTCCTGCCGACGGCGCGCGCGCTTGCCCAGGAATTTGCCGCCAAGACCGCGCCGGTCTCGATCGCCCTGATCCGCCAGATGATGTGGCGCATGATGGGCGCGGACGATCCGATGGAGGCGCACAAGATCGACAGCCGCGGCATATACGCCCGCGGCCGCTCCGACGATGTGAAGGAAGGCGTGGTGTCGTTCCTGGAAAAGCGTCCGGCGCAATTCAAGAACAAGGTGTCCAGCGATATGCCGGACTATTTCCCGTGGTGGACCGAGCGGGAATATAAATAGTTCACGGTCATTCCGGGGCTCGCGAAGCGAGAACCCGGAATCTCGATTCCGGGTTCGCCCTTCGGGCGCCCCGGAATGACGGTGGTAAAACTCAATCCATCACCAGCGCCACGCGGCCGATCGCCTTGCGCTCGATCAGCAATCGCATCGCCTTTGCATAGTCTTCCAGCGGCAGGCGATGCGAGACGTTGGGACGCAGCTTGCCCTCCTCCGCCCATTGCAGCAGCGCCTTCAGGCGCACGTCGCCGAGTGCGGGATTCCTTCGAACCGCTTCGCCGGCGCGCACGCCTAACACGCTCGCGCCCTTGATCAACAGGAGATTGGTCTTGGCCGAACCGATGCCGCCGGTAAAGCCAATCACCAGCAATCGCGCGCCCCAGGCGATGCAACGCATCGAATCCTCGAACACCTGGCCGCCGACGGGATCGAACACCACATCCGCGCCGCGGCCGTCGGTGATGTGCTTGACAGCATCGCGAAACGGCTCACGATCGTAGCGGACGAGATGATCGGCGCCGCGCGATTTCGCGATCGCCAGCTTCTCGTCGCTGGAGGCGGTTGCGATCACGGTCGCACCCAGCATCTTGCCGATCTCGACGGCCGCGAGACCGACGCCGCCGCCGGCGCCATGCACCAGCAGCACCTCGCCCGGCGCGACCCGGCCGCGATCGATCAGTGCATGATAGGCCGTGCCATGACCAGCGAGATAGGTCGCGGCCTCAGCATAGTCGAAAGTGGACGGCTTAGGGGTGAGTTGCGATGGCGTCACCACCGCTTCATCCGTGAAGGCGCCGTGGCGCATCTTCACGATGACCTTGTCGCCGACGGCAACGCCCCTCGCCTCCGCACCCACCTCGATGACGTCCCCGGCAGCTTCCATGCCGGGCGTGAACGGCAGCTCCGGCTTGAGCTGATATTCGCCAGCCGCCATCAGCACGTCGGGAAAGTTCAGGCCGGCAGCGCGGATCGCAACGCGCACTTCGCCGGGCTTTAGCGGCGGCGACGGAAACTCCTCCAGCCGCAACGTCTCGGGCGCGCCGAGTTCGCGGCAGATGACGGCCCGCACCATCAGGCCGCACTCGCCTTTTGACGCTGCAGCGCCTCGCGGATCAGCGGCAGGCGGTCGTTGCCAAAGTACATGTCGGTCTTGCCGACGAAGATCGTCGGCGAGCCGAAACCGCCACGCGCCACGACCTCTTCGGTATTGGCCTTGAGCTGGTCTTTGATGCCCTGCTCTGCGATGCCGGCGAAAAATTTCTGCTCGTCGATGCCGACCTTCTTGCAGATGTCGGCGAGCACCGCGTCCTGCGAGATGTCCCTGTCCTCGCCCCAGTAGGTCTCGAACACGGCCGCGGCGAACGGCACCATGTGATTGCCGAGCCAGATGCAGCCGCGCATCGCCTTGACGCTGTTCACGGGAAACACGGTCGGCGGCATCTTGATCGACAGGCCTGCCGAGCGCGCCCAATCGGCGAGATCCTTCTTCATGTAACGCGCCTTGAGCGGCACCGGCTTTTCGCGCTGCGCGTAGACGCTCGGATTGACCGTGTTGAAGATGCCGCCGACCAGGATCGGCCGCCAGATGATCTCCGCGCCGAGCTCCTTCGCCAGCGGCTGGATGTTGTGAAAGGCGAGATAGGTCCAGGGGCTGGAACAGTCGAAGAAGAATTCGATCATGGCGTTTCCGGTCCGGCGTCGCGGGGTTGACGACTTTTGTCGTTCTGTACCTCGACGTTAAGACATGGCAGGAAGAGGCGCAACATAACCCGCCGGGAGGCCGCCATGCTGTTTCCAACCACGATCGCCGGCTCCTTGCCGAAGCCGGAATGGCTCGCCGAGCCCAACATGCTGTGGGCGCCCTGGAAATCGCAGGGCGAGGAGCTCTTGCGCGCCAAGCGCGACGCGACGCTGATCTGGCTGAAGATCCAGGAGGACGCCGGCATCGACATCGTCACCGAGGGCGAGCAGGCCCGCCAGCATTTCGTGCACGGCTTCCTGGAGAAGGTCGAAGGCATCGACTTCGCGCACAAGGTCGAGATGGGCATTCGCAAGGACCGCTACAAGGCGATGGTGCCGCAGGTAGTCGCTCCGCTCCGGCTCAAGGGCCGCGTTCATGCCGACGAGGCGCGCGTCGCGCGCTCGCACACGAAAAAGAAGCTGAAATTCACGCTGCCCGGCCCCATGACCATCATCGACACGATTGCGGACCGCTATTACGGCGACCGCGTGAAGATGGCGTTCGCTTTCGCCGAGCTGCTGAACGAAGAGGCCAAGGCGCTCCAGGCCGACGGCGTCGATCTCGTGCAGTTCGACGAGCCCGCCTTCAACGTCTATATGGACGAGGTCAACGACTGGGGCATCAAGGCGCTGGAGCACGCGGCGCAGGGTCTCACCTGCGCCACCGCCGTGCACATCTGCTATGGCTACGGCATCAAGGCCAACACTGACTGGAAGGCGACGCTCGGCAGCCAATGGCGGCAGTATGAGCAGATCTTCCCGGCAATCGATGCCAGCCCGATCCAGCAGGTCGCGATCGAGTGCCGCAATTCGAAGGTGCCGCTCGACCTGCTGGCGCTGCTCAAGACCAAGATTGTGCAGGCCGGCGTGATCGACGTAGCCAGCGACACGGTGGAGACGGCGGACGACGTCGTGAAGGTGATCGAGGCAGTGTCGAAATTCGTCCCGAAGAGCAACATCATCGCCACCACCAATTGCGGCATGGCGCCGATGCGGCGGGAGATCGCCGAAGCCAAGCTGATGGAGCTCGGCGCCGGCGCGGCGCTGGCGCGCGAGAAACTCGGGTAATGGCAAGGGCGCGCTGTGCTAAGGCAGCGCCGTCGGATGCAACACGGGCGCGTAGCCGGAGTTCAATGTGCGCAGCGTCGAGGGCGGTGTCAGTAACGTCGCTTCGCCAAGCTGACGCTCGACCGCGGTATAACCCGCCGGCGACCACAACAGCGCCCTGCCCCGCATCACCAGAAAACTCTCCTCGCCCTGCTGAACCATTGCGCCGTCGGGGAGCTGGTCGAGCGGCACCAGCAGTACGTGCAGTCGTTTGCTGCCGTGATCGAGCCGCTCATGATGCAGCACCGTGTCGATGTCGTGCATGCGGACGCCGTGCACGCGATTGCCCTTTTCCCACGCAGCCCGGAAGCGATTGGCATCGTCGCGGCGGCAATAGAAGCAGGGGCGATGGCCGGCGGCGAGCGCAGTGGCCTCGTCCAGGAAGAACAGCTCGGTCCAGCTTCGCTGTGCCATCACCTCGCGGCGCCGTCCGCGGAATTCGCAAGTGCAGGTGAGCCAGGCCGGCGACGACCACCGCTTCCGAAGCAGCGTCTTCGTCGCGGGATCATGGATGATGCCGCGATTGCCGGTGAACAGGCCGCGATGGGGCGTGGCAATGATCTCACCAGTCGGCGTGACGCGATTTTGCAGGGGCATGGCTGCCTCCGCCCGTTAAACCGACGTCATTCCGGGGCGGTCCGCAGGACCGATCCCGGAATCTCGAGATTCCGGGTTCGATGCTTCGCATCGCTCCGGAATGACTTCGTCTCTCACGCGGCCCCGTCGCGAAGCGGCGGGTGGTAGGACAGCGCAGTGTCCCAGGGGAAGAAGATCCAGGTATCCTGCGACACTTCCGTGATGAAGGTATCAACCAGCGGACGCCCCATCGGCTTGGCGTAGACGGTGGCGAAATGCGCATTGGGCAGCATCTCGCGCACCAGCTTGCCGGTCTTTCCGGTATCGACAAGGTCGTCGACGATTAGAAGCCCCTTTCCGGTGCCGCCGCCGAGCTTCATCGCCGCCTCGGAAATACTCTTGAGGACCTGAAGCTCGCCCTGCTTGTTGTGGTCGTAGCTGGCGATGCAGACCGTATCGATCACGCGCACGCCGAGCTCGCGCGCCACGATCGCGGCCGGCACCAGGCCGCCGCGGGTGATCGCGATCACTGCATGGAACGGACCGACCTCGTTGAGACGCCAGCTCAGCGCCCGGCAATCCCGGTGGAATTGGTCCCAGGAGACCGGGAAGGCCTTGCCCGCCCGCTCCTGCGCGCTCAGTTCCGGTGATTCACCCGCCATTGTCGTCTCCTGCTTCGTAAAACGTCCGGCAAGCCGGGCGCTTTAGCGGGTGATGTTCAATCCCGCCAGCATTTCCTTCACCGCCGACATCGCCGCCGCGAGCTTATCCGCATCGCGCGAGCGCACCACCAGATTGGTGTTCGGCCTTTGCTCCTCATCCATGAAGGGATAGCTGCCGATGATGGTGTCGGGATGGGCGGCCGCGATCGCGCGCAGCGGGCTGCCGATGTCGCCCTCGCGCGCATTGGCGCGGACCGATTCGGAAAGCATGCGTACGCCGGATTTCAGCTTGGGCGAGACGATGTCCATCATCGCCTGCATGATCGAGGGCACGCCGGCCATCACGATGACATTGCCGATCTTGAAGCCCGGAGCGAGGATGGTCGCGCTCTGGATCAGCTCAGCACCGTCAGGGATGCGAGCCATGCGCAAGCGGGCCTCGTTGAGGTCCTGCTCGCTCCAGCGCTCGCGGAAGCGGGCGACCACCTCCGGGTGATGGTCGATGCCGACGCCGAAGGCCTTGGCGACGCTGTCGGCAGTAATGTCGTCATGGGTCGGGCCGATGCCGCCGGTGGTGAAGACATAGGTGTAGCGCTGCCGCAGTGCATTCAACGCGGCGATGATGTCGTCCTCGTCGTCGGAGACGATCCGGACTTCCTTGAGGTCGATGCCGATATTGGTCAGGTATTCGGCGATGAACCCGATGTTCTTGTCCTTGGTTCGGCCGGACAGGATTTCGTCCCCAATGACCAGAATGCCCGCCGTGACGATCTCGCTCATAAAACTGTCCCTCACCTGTGGCGCCAACTTTGCCGAGGTAACGCGTTGAAGTCACGCGGTTTTGCCGCCGAAATAAGCAGTCCTCAGCCATTTTTTCAGGCAAGCCGCCGGCCATCCTCGGCAAATGCCCATCCTCCATGCTTATCGCGCTGGCCCGCCCCTTGCTACCACATGAAAGTCATGCACTCTTGCCGCATGGCCACAGGACGTTGCGGTCTCCACCAAGGCCGGCGCGACTTGGCTCATGCCGCAACGCCTGGGAGAACAGTCGGGATCTATGGCAGTCGCGTTTGATGAAATGAATATTCCCGGCGGCGACCTGCGGCCTGCTTATCAGGAGCTGGCGCGCTGGCTCAAGGAGACGCCTCCCGAGGCCCTCGAATATCGCCGCCAGGAGGCGGAGTTGCTGTTCCGCCGCATCGGCATCACCTTTGCGGTCTATGGCGAAGCCGAGTCGACCGAGCGCCTGATCCCATTCGACGTGATCCCGCGGATCATGTCCGGCAAGGAATGGGCGCTGCTGGAGAAGGGCCTGAAGCAGCGCGTGCGTGCGCTCAACATGTTTTTGCGCGACATCTATCACGGCCGCGATATCCTTCGCGCCGAAATCGTGCCCGACGACCTGATCTTCCAGAACCCGGTGTTCCGGCCCGAGATGAACGGCCAGCAGGTGCCGCACGATGTCTATGTGCACATCGCCGGCATCGACATCGTCCGGACCGACGCTGAAGACTTCATCGTGCTGGAGGATAATGCGCGGACGCCTTCGGGCGTGTCCTACATGCTGGAAAACCGCGAGATCATGATGCGGCTGTTTCCGGATCTGTTCGCCCGCCACAGGGTGGCGCCGGTCGAACGCTATCCGGACGAGCTTCTCGCGGCGCTGCGCTCGGTCGCGCCGCAAAGCGCCTCCGGCGAGCCGACGGTCGCCCTGCTCACGCCCGGCGTCTACAACTCCGCCTATTACGAGCACTCGTTCTTGGCCGACAAGCTCGGCATCGAGCTGGTCGAGGGCCGCGACCTCATTGTCAAGAACAACGAAGTGTTCATGCGGACGACGGAGGGGTTGAAGCGGGTCGACGTGATCTACCGCCGCGTCGACGACGATTTCCTCGATCCGCTCACCTTCCGCCCCGACTCCGTGCTCGGCGTGCCGGGCCTGATGTCGGCCTATGCGGCCGGCAACATCACGCTCGCCAATGCTGTCGGCACCGGCATCGCCGACGACAAGGCGATCTACTCCTACATGCCCGACATCGTAAAATTCTATCTTGGCGAGGAGCCGATCCTGAAGAACGTGCCGACCTGGCGCTGCCGCGAGCCGAAGGATCTCGCCTATGTGCTGGACAATCTGGGCGAACTCGTCGTCAAGGAAGTCCATGGCTCCGGCGGCTACGGCATGCTGATCGGCCCCGCCGCGACGAAAGCCACGATCGAGGCCTTCCGCGAAAAACTGAAGCGTGAGCCGGAAGGCTTCATCGCGCAACCGACGCTGGCGCTCTCCACCTGCCCGACCTGTACCGCAAGCGGCCTCGCCCCGCGCCATGTCGACCTGCGGCCTTTCGTGCTCACGGGCAGCAAGCGCACCACGATCGTGCCGGGCGGGCTGACACGCGTTGCACTGAAGGAAGGCTCTCTGGTCGTCAATTCCAGCCAGGGCGGCGGCACCAAGGACACCTGGATTTTGGACGAGTAGAGATGCTGTCGCGTACCGCCGAAAACCTCTACTGGCTCGCTCGCTACGTCGAACGGGCCGAGTACCTCGCGCGCACCATCGATGCGACGCTGCGCGTCACCGCGCTTCCCGCCGCCTATATCGGCAAGACCAATGAATGGGACTCGGCGCTGCTCACCGCCGGTGTCGCCGGCAGTTTCTATCAGCAATATGAGGAAGCCAACGAGCACAACGTCGTCGATTACCTCTCGTTCTCGGCGGCAAACCCGTCCTCGATCAAGAACTGCATCGAGGCGGCCCGCCTCAACTCGCGCTCGGTGCGCACCGCGCTCACCAGCGAGATGTGGGACACCATCAACTCGGCCTGGATCGAGCTTCAGGCGGTCTGGAGCAAGGGCACCTCCACGCGGGAGGACCTCGCAAAATTCCTGCGCTTCGTGCAGGAGACCTCGCTGCGCTTCGACGGGTCGGCCTACCGGACCATGCTGCGCAACGACGCCTACTGGTTCTCGCGGATGGGCGTGCATCTCGAACGCGCCGACAACACCGCGCGCATCCTCGATGTGAAGTATCACGTGCTCTTGCCCGAGAAAGAGCATGTCGGCGGCCCGCTCGACTTCTATCAGTGGAGCTCGATTCTGCGCTCGGTCTCGGCGCTGACGGCCTATCACTGGGTCTATCGCGAGACGCTTAAACCGTGGCTGATCGCAGACCTGCTCATCCTCAACGACACGCTGCCGCGCTCGCTGGCAAGCTGCTACGGCAATCTCGTGCGCAACCTCGACCAGATCGGCGTCGCCTATGGCCGCCAGGGCCCCGCTCAGCGCCACGCCCGCGGCATCCGCAACCGGCTGGAACACAGCAATATGAACGACATTTTCCAGCACGGCGTGCATGAATTCATTCAGGAATTCATTACGGACAATTCAAGGCTGGGCGAAATCATCACGAAGCAGTATTTGATCTGATACAGGCTGTCATTCCGGGGCGCCCGAAGGGCGAACTATGGTGCGCAATTGCGCACCTGAGAATCTCGAGATTCCGGGTCTGGTCCTTCGGGCCATCCCGGAATGACGGAGCAAGTTAATCACCATGCGCCTGCGAATCCAGCACACCACGACCTATCGCTACGAGCCGCCGGCGACCAGCGTGATCCAGATCCTGCGCATGACGCCCGGCAGCCATGACGGGCAATACGTGGCGGAATGGCAGATCGACGTCTCGACGGACACCAAGCTCGACACGCACGAGGACGCGTTCGGCAACGTCACCCATGTGCTGTCCTGCGGTCCCGTCGGCGACATCAAGATCACCGCCGAAGGCCTGATCGAGACCCACGACACCGGCGGCGTGCTGCGCGGCACGGACGAGCGCTTTCCGGCCGGCATGTTTCTGCGCTCAACCGACCTCACCTCCGTCAATCCAGCGATGATGGCGGTTGCGCGCCAGTTGCGCAGCGAGGCCGAGAGCGACACGCTCGGCTTCCTGCACACGTTGATGACCGAGATCGGCGATCACATGACCTTCGACGAGGACCCGACCAACAGCGGCACCTCGGCGGCGGAGGCGTTCACGCTCAAGCGCGGGGTCTGCCAGGACTACGCGCACATCTTCATCGCCTGCGCACGCAGCGGCGGCGTGCCGGCGCGCTTCGTCTCCGGACACTTCCTGCGCTCTGACGGTACGGTGCACCAGGAGGCCGGCCACGCCTGGGCGGAGGCCTACGTGCCCGATCTCGGCTGGGTCGGCTTCGATCCCGCCAACAGCATCTGCGCCACCGACGCCCATGTCCGCGTCGCGATCGGACTCGATTATCTCGGCGCAGCCCCCGTGCGCGGTACCCGCTATGGCGGCGGCACGGAGACTCTGGCGGTGGCGGTCAAGGTCGAGCAGGCCGGCCGCGGCGGGCAGTCGCAATCGCAGTCACAGCGGCAAAGCTAACTCGTCGTTCCGGGCGTGCCTCAGCACGAGCCCGAAATCCATTGGCCGCAGAGTTAGCGGAGGAATGGATTTCCGGCGCCCCGGAATGACGACATGATCCCTAGGAATCGGGGTTGGAGCGGCTCCCGAAATTGGCTAGTAATTCCGCGCAAACGCGTTCGGGGACTGGAAATGACCTATTGTTGCGGAATCCTGGTTCGGGACGGTCTGGTGATGATCGCCGACACCCGCACCAATGCCGGCCTCGACAACGTCTCGACCTTCCGCAAGCTGCACATCTTCTCCAAGCCCGGCGAGCGCATCATGGCGATCGCCAGCGCCGGCAACCTCGCCATCAGCCAGTCGGTGCTGTCGACGCTGACGGAAGGCCTGGAGGACCCCGACACGGGCGAGATCGAGACGCTGATGAACGCGCCGACCATGTTCCAGGCCGCCCAGCGCATCGGCCGGGCGATCCGGGCCGTGCACGCGACCGAAGGTCCGGCGCTGAAGTCCGAGGACGTTTCCTTCGACGTCTCCTTCCTGTTCGGCGGCCAGATCAAGGGTTCCCGGATGCGCCTGTTCATGATCTACACCGCGGGCAATTTCATCGAGTGCACCACAGATACGCCGTACTTGCAGATCGGCGAGCACAAATACGGCAAGCCGGTGCTCGACCGCGCCATGCACTACGACGTCGAGCTTTACGAGGCGCTGAAGACCGGCCTGATCTCGATGGACTCCACCATGCGCTCGAACCTCGGCGTCGGCCTGCCGATCGACGTGCTGGTGGTGCGCAACGATGCCTGCGAGGCCGATCTCAATCACCGCATCGAGGCGGGCGAGCCCTATTTCCACGATTTGCGCTCGCGCTGGTCGGCGGCGTTGCGCGCCGCACATCAGAACATTCCGCGCCCGCCCTACAAGAACGAAAAAGAACCCAAAACCTGACAGCATGACAAAAGGCAGGAAACGATGAGTGAAGCAAAAAAGATCGCAGTGGTGACGGGCGCCGGCACCGGTGTCGGGCGTGCGGCGTCGCTGGCGCTGATGAACACCGGCTTCACCGTGGTGCTGGTCGGGCGCAGGCTCGACATGCTCGAGGAGACCGCAAAGCTCGGCCCCGCAGGAAAAAGCCTGTGTGTCACCGCCGACATGACCAAACCGGACTCGATCGCGGCGCTGTTTGCCAAGGTGAAGGAGACCTATGGCCGCCTCGACCTGCTCTTCAACAACGCCGGCATGGGCGCGCCGGCCGTCAACTTCGAGGATCTCAGCCTTGAGCAGTGGCAGGCGGTAGTGAACACCAACCTCACCGGCCCGTTCCTGTGCACTCAGCACGCCTTCCGCATCATGAAGGACCAGACCCCGCGCGGCGGCCGTATCATCAACAATGGTTCGATCTCGGCACACGCGCCGCGGCCGTTCTCTGCCGCCTACACCTCGACCAAGCACGCCATCACGGGTCTCACCAAGGCGTCCAATCTTGACGGCCGCATGTATGACATCGCGGTCGGCCAGGTTGATATCGGCAATGCCGCCACCCCGATGACCGACCGCATGGTCAACGGTCCCGGCGTGCTCCAGCCCGACGGCACCACCAAGCACGAGCCGCGCATGGATGCCAAGGCGGTCGGCGATGCCGTCGCCTACATGGCGAGTTTGCCGCTCGACGCCAATGTGCTGACCATGACGGTGATGGCGACCAAGATGCCGTTCGTGGGGCGGGGGTAAACAAAGAACGCAGCGCCTCCACAATCATCCTTGCGAGCGCGGCGAACCAATCCAGGATTTCTCTGCGGAGGGATTCTGGCTTGCTTCGTCGCATCAGCGCAAAATTGCTACGCAATTTTGTCGCGAGCTCCTCGCAATCACGCGTCGAAGGGCGGAGTGTTACTCCAAACTCTCCACCTGGCGCAGGCTCGGGAACAGCTTCATCCACAGGAGCGCCACCGCGACGGTGGCGACGCCGCCGAGCGCAGCGGCGGGCATGGCGCCGAACAGGGCGGCGGTGAGGCCGCTCTCGAACTGGCCGAGCTGGTTCGAGGCATTGATGAAGAGGAAATTCACCGCTCCGACCCGGCCGCGCATCTCGTCGGGCGTGGACAGCTGCACCAGTGAGAAACGGATCACGACGCTAATCGTGTCGGCGGCGCCGAGAACGGCGAGCGCGAGCACCGAGAGCCACATCCAGGACGACAGCGCGAATACGATCGTGGCGACACCGAACACGATCACGGCCTGAAACATGCGCAGGCCCACATGCCGCGAGACGGCGTGACGCGCCAGCACCATGGTCATCAAGAGCGCGCCAACCGCAGGTGCCGCACGCAGCACGCCGAGCCCGACTGGCCCGGTCTGGAGGACGTCGCGGGCATAGATCGGCAGCAGCGCCGTCACGCCGCCGAACAACACTGCGAACAGATCAAGCGAGATGGTGCCGAGGATCGCAGGATTACTGCGGATGAAGCGGACACCGGCAAAGATGTTGTCCGAGTTCGTCCCTTCCTTGGCGACCGCCTGCGGACGCGGCCGGATGAAGCCGGTCAAGATCATCCCAAGGATCCAGAACAGCACCATCACTGCATAGGCGAGATGCGGCGCCACCGCATAGGCAAAGCCGCCGAGCGCGGGCCCCGTAATGGTCGCGACCTGCGCCGCGCCGCTGGAGACCGCGGTGGCGCGCTGGAGAGAACCTTGCGGTGCGATCAGCGGCAGCAGCGCCGCCGTGGTCGGGCTCTCGAAGGCGCCGGCAATGCCGAGCACGAAGGTTGCGACGAAGATCTGCACCTCGCCGACCGCGCCGAGATAGGTGATCACAGCGAGATAGAGTGCGGTTGCCGCTTCCACGAGCTGACAGAGCTGGACGACGCGCTTGCGCTCGTAGCGGTCGGCGGCATGGCCGGCGACGAACACGAGCAGCGCGGTGGGCAGAAACTGCACGAGGCCGACCATGCCGAGATCGAAGGCCGAGCCGGTGAGATCGTAGATCTGCCAGCCGATCGCGACCGCCGCGATCTGGCTGGAGAAACGCGACAGGCTGCGCGAGAGCAGGAAGAACAGGAAGGCGCGGTGGGCGAGGAGCGCGCGGGCACTGACCGGCGGATTACCGGATATTGACTGCTCTGGCATCGCCGCTTCGACCACCTCTTGGATCGTCTTTTGGGTCACCCTCGGACCGTCCGTGCCCTGATCTCGACGCGCCCCCGCGTGACTGAGGGGGACCGGCTTGTCAACAGCGGGACGCCTCCCGCATGTCCCGGCATTGCCTTTGCAACGCAGGCGCGGCCATAATCATTGAGGCTTTGGGGACATCATGCTGCGCTTGCAATCGGCACTCGGCATTTTCGCATTGCTGCTGATCGCCTTCGCGCTCGCAGAGAATCGCCGCGCCGTATCGCTGCGGCAGGCGGCGATCGGCCTCTTCGTCACCTTCGTCACCGCCATCGTCCTCCTGAAGTTACCCGCGGTCGCGCGCGCCTTCGGCGCCATCAACGACGCGGTCGGCGCGATCTCCGCGGCCTCGCGCGCCGGCTCCTCGTTCGTGTTCGGCTATATCGGTGGCGGCGCCCTGCCCTTCGAGGTCAAAGTGCCCGCTGCGGATTTCATCCTGGCGTTCCAGGCGCTGCCGATCGTGCTGGTGATGAGCGTGCTGACGACGCTGCTGTTCTATTGGCGGGTGCTGCCGCCGATCGTGCGGGGCATGGCCTGGCTGCTGGAGCGCACCTTAGGGGTCGGCGGCGCCGTGGGGCTGTCGACCGCCGCCAACATCTTTCTCGGCATGGTCGAGGCGCCCCTGTTCGTGCGGCCGTATCTGAAGCAGATGACCCGCAGCGAATTGTTCCTGGTGATGACCGGCGGCATGGCCGGCATCGCCGGCACCGTGCTGGTGCTCTATGCGACGCTGCTGGCACCCCTTATCCCCGATGCCGCCGCGCACTTCGTCATTGCCTCCGTGCTGGGCGCGCCGGCCGCGATCCTCGTCAGTCTGATCATGGTGCCCGAGACATCCGACAGACGCACCGGCGGCGCGCTGGAAAATCCCGAGATGGAGGTCTCCGGCACGATGGACGCGATCGTGAAGGGCACCACCGCGGGCCTCGAGCTGCTGCTCAACATCGTCGCAATGCTGCTGGTGCTGGTGGCTCTGGTCTATCTCGTCAACGCCATCCTTGGCCTGCTGCCCGATATCGGCGGCGCCGCGATCTCGTTGCAGCGCCTGCTGGGCCTCGCGATGGCGCCGGTGTGCTGGCTGATGGGATTGCCATGGGACCAGGCGGTCACCGCCGGCAGCTTGATGGGCACGAAAACCGTGCTCAACGAATTGATTGCCTATGTCGACTTCTCAAAACTGCCGCCCGACGCGCTCGATCCGCGCTCGCGCCTGATCATGCTCTACGCGATGTGCGGCTTCGCCAATTTCGCCAGCCTCGGCATCATGATCGGCGGCTTAGGGGTGATGGCGCCGGAGCGGCGCGAGGAGATCAACGCGCTGGGGCTGAAGTCGATCGTGTCGGGGACGCTGACGACGTGCCTGATGGGAGCGGTGGTGGGGGTATTGAACTAGACTTCTCTCCGCTTGTCATTGCGAGCGAAGCGAAGCAATGCAGTCTGCATCCGCGGAGAGATTCTGGATTGCTTCGTCGCAAGGGCTCCTCGCAATGACGAGTTGAGAGGCCTGCGCCCCTCCAACAATAGCGCCTACGCCTTCAACTCCACCGTCTTGAACTCCGCCGGCAGGATCACCTCCAGCAATTCCACATCGTCCGAGTAATCCAGAATCATGTGCTTGATCTTCGGCGGCTGGGTCCAGGCGCTGCCCTCTTTCATCAAGGTCTCGCCCTGCCCGTCCATATAAGTCTTCACCCAGCCCTTGAGCACGTAAACCATCTGGAATTCGACATCGTGATAGTGAAGCTTTGAGACCTCGGCCGGATTACACGGGCCTTGCAGACGGATGACATGCGCTTGCGCCAGGCCATGGGTCGCATCGGCGATGCCAAGGTCGCGATATTTGGCATAGGCGCGCAGGCCGTCGGCTTTGAAATCCTCTTCGCGGTGATGGCTGATGGCGATGCGCTGCTTGGGCCGGGCGGGTTTGCTCTGAGCGAGCATACGCGCCTTCGCCTTCACTGCCTTGCGCGCCGCGGATCGAGCTGCGGCCTTGGCTCCACTCCGCTTCTTCACCGCGGCTTGCGCTGCGCTGCGCGATCTTACTTTTTTGACCATCGGCCCGCCTCCCGTTGCTTGTTATTATGCGGCGAGACTAGCACAGAACGAGATGATGTAGCGGGGGCAAAGCGAAACGTGCCCACCATTGCGAGAAGCAGTCGCGGAGACGGTGGGCGCGGCGCGAGCGCGCCTTTGCTCGCCTACGAAGCCGGTGCTCGATCTCAATGCAGCCGGAACACGCCGTCGACAGCGCGGAGTTCGGCCGGCTTGATCAGCTTGCAATGCGCCACGGTAACCGAGTGCAGGGGGCCGTCGAGCCTTTCCTGCCAGAACGCCAGGAAATCCTTCAGCGCCGGAAATTTCGGAAACATGTCGTAATTCTGCCAGACGTAAGTCTGGAGCAGCGACGGATGATCCGGCATCCGATAGAGAATTTGCGCCGTCGTCAGCCCGTAACCCAGCATCTGCTTCCGGAAATCCTCGGAAACGCCCCCACTCTGCAGTCCCATGCCAAACCTCCTTTGCAGGAGCGCATTCAAGGGGCGGCCTGGTCGGTGTGCGCCTTACGAGCCACCCGGTACTGATGCGCTCACATGTGAGAAATGTGACGCAAACTGACAATTCATCTCAAGCCCAAAAGTTTAACAAGCTGTTGAAATTCAATGCGTTAGCAGCAGATGCGGCTCCGTGCTAATACGGCCCGGCGCACCGTTAACGATGTGAAAGAGATTCTGGCAGTCCGCGCTTTCGGGTGCTAATTTTCTGCTAGAAGCCCTTGCCCCCGCAAAATTCCTGTTCTATTTCTTCCTCGCCTGTGCTAGCACTCGCGGGCAACGACTGCTAACAACCTCGAATTCCTCAACTCTTGCAATTGCTTAGGAGGACTGCATGAAATTCCGTCCGCTTCACGACCGCGTCGTGGTCAAGCGCATCGACGCAGAAGAGAAGACCGCTGGCGGCATCATCATTCCCGACACTGCCAAGGAAAAGCCCTCCCAGGGCGAAGTCATCGCCGTCGGCCCCGGTGGCCGCGACGAGTCCGGCAAGCTGATCCCGATCGACCTCAAGGTCGGCGACCGCGTGCTGTTCGGCAAGTGGTCCGGCACCGAGGTCAAGATCGACGGACAGGATCTGCTGATCATGAAGGAGAGCGACGTTATGGGCGTTCTCGAAGTCAGCGAGTCCAAGAAGAAGGCGGCTTAAGAGCCCCGCTCCCTTCCCTTTAAATTTCAAGGAAAAATCCAGATGGCAGCCAAAGAAGTCAAATTCTCGGTTGAGGCGCGCGACAAGATGCTGCGCGGCGTCGACATCCTCGCCAACGCGGTGAAGGTCACGCTCGGTCCCAAGGGCCGCAACGTCGTGCTCGACAAGTCGTTCGGCGCTCCCCGCATCACCAAGGACGGCGTCACCGTCGCCAAGGAGATCGAGCTCGAGGACAAGTTCGAGAACATGGGCGCCCAGATGGTGCGCGAAGTTGCCTCCAAGTCCGCTGACGCGGCCGGCGACGGCACCACTACCGCGACCGTGCTCGCGGCCGCGATCGTGAAGGAAGGCGCCAAGTCTGTCGCCGCCGGCATGAACCCGATGGATCTCAAGCGCGGTATCGACCTCGCGGTCGAAGCCGTGGTGGCAGACCTCGAGAAGAACTCGAAGAAGGTTACCTCGAACGACGAAATCGCCCAGGTCGGCACCATTTCCGCCAACGGCGACGCCGAAATCGGCAAGTTCCTCTCCGACGCCATGAAGAAGGTCGGCAACGAGGGCGTGATCACCGTCGAGGAAGCCAAGTCGCTGGAGACCGAGCTCGACGTCGTCGAGGGCATGCAGTTCGACCGCGGTTACATCTCGCCCTACTTTGTCACCAACGCCGACAAGATGCGCGTTGAGATGGACGACGCCTACATCCTCATCAACGAGAAGAAGCTCTCCTCGCTGAACGAGCTGCTGCCGCTGCTCGAGGCCGTTGTGCAGACCGGCAAGCCGCTGGTCATCGTCGCCGAGGACGTGGAAGGCGAAGCGCTCGCGACCCTGGTCGTGAACCGCCTCCGCGGCGGCCTCAAGGTCGCGGCCGTCAAGGCTCCGGGCTTCGGCGATCGCCGCAAGGCCATGCTCCAGGACATCGCGATCCTGACCGGCGGCCAGGCGATCTCGGAAGACCTCGGCATCAAGCTCGAGAACGTCACGCTCAACATGCTCGGTCGCGCCAAGAAGGTGATGATCGAC